>NZ_JASCPA010000030.1:0-55693 GCF_029959715.1 Pseudomonas sp. PS02288
CGAGGTGCTGTTGACCGGGGGGGCCGCCTGACGTTTCGTGACGCCGGAGGGCCGACGCCGGACGCTTGCGCCCGGCGTCGTCGTTTCCGAGCCCGCCGTCGCGCACCGGACACCGACGCGCCGCGGCCCGCCCCACGGAGCCCCGCCATGCCTTACAGCACATCCGTCGGCAGCCAGTCCTACCGCTTCGCCGACCTCAAGACCCTGCTGGCCAAGGCCAGCCCCGCGCGCTCCGGCGATTATCTGGCCGGCCTCGCCGCCGCGACCTACGAAGAACGCATGGCGGCGAAGATCGCTCTCGCCGACGTGCCGCTCAAACGCTTTCTCGAGGAAGCGCTGATTCCCTACGAAGCCGACGAAGTCACCCGTCTGATCATTGACGGCCACGACCTCGCGGCGTTCGCCCCGATCTCCCACCTCACCGTCGGCGACCTGCGCGACTGGCTGCTGCTCGATTCCACCGACAGCGCCACGCTGAGCGCCGTGGCGCCAGGCATCACGCCGGAAATGGCGGCAGCGGTGAGCAAGCTGATGCGCAATCAGGACCTGATCCTGGCGGCGAAGAAGTGCCGCGTGGTGACCCGCTTCCGCAACACCATCGGCCTGCCCGGCCACCTCTCCGTGCGCTTGCAGCCCAACCATCCCACCGATGACGTGCGCGGCATCGCGGCGAGCATGCTCGACGGCCTGCTCTACGGCTCGGGCGACGCGGTGGTCGGCATCAACCCGGCGAGCGACTCGCTGCCGACCCTGATGCGCCTTTGGCAGATGCTCGATGAGGTCCGCCAGCACTTCGACATTCCGATGCAGAGCTGCGTGCTCACCCACGTCACCACGCAGATCCAGGCCATCGAGGCCGGCGCGCCACTGGACCTGATGTTCCAGTCGATCGCCGGCACCGAGAAGACCAACTCCAGTTTCGGCATCAACCTGGCGATCCTGCGAGAGGCGCACGACGCCGCGCAGAGCCTCGGCCGCGGCACCGTCGGCGACAACCTGATGTACTTCGAGACCGGCCAGGGCTCGGCGCTTTCCGCGGGCGGCCACCACGGCGTCGACCAGCAGACCTGCGAGGCGCGCGCCTATGCCGTGGCCCGCGAGTTCAAGCCGCTGCTGACCAACACCGTGGTCGGCTTCATCGGGCCGGAGTACCTCTACGACGGCAAGCAGATCATCCGCGCCGGGCTGGAAGACCATTTCTGCGCCAAGCTCCTTGGCGTGCCGATGGGCTGCGACGTCTGCTACACCAACCACGCCGAAGCCGATCAGGACGACATGGACACCCTGATGACCCTGCTCGGCGCCGCCGGCATCACCTTCATCATGGGCATCCCCGGCGCCGACGACATCATGCTCAATTACCAGAGCACCTCGTTCCACGACGCGCTCTACCTGCGCAGCGTGCTCGACCTGAAACGCGCACCGGAATTCGATGCCTGGCTGACGCGCATGGCGATCACCGAGGCCTCCGGGCAGCTGCGCGAGATCGGTCGCGGCCACCACCTGCTCAAGCAACTGCCCTTCCTTTCCGGAGCCGCCTGATGAGCGACCTGACCCTGACGCAAGGCAACCCCTGGGACGAACTGCGCGCGCACACCTCGGCGCGCATCGCCCTCGGCCGGGTCGGCTCCAGCCTGCCGACCAGCGAGGTACTCAAGTTCGGCCTGGCGCACGCCCAGGCGCGCGACGCGGTGCACCGGCCGCTGGATTTCGACGCCCTCGGCGACGAACTCCAGGCCGCCGGTTTCCGCACCCTGCGGGTGAAGAGCGACGCCGAGGACCGGCATGTCTACCTGCTGCGCCCGGACCGCGGTCGCAGCCTCGACGAAGCGTGCCGCGAGCGCCTGCGCGAGGAGGCACCGGCACCGGAACTGGCCGTGGTGATCGCCGACGGGCTGTCCTCGATCGCCGTGCAGAACCACGCATTGCCGCTGCTGCGCCTGTTCCGCGAACGCTTCGAGGCCGACTGGGCGAACACGCCGGTGGTGCTGGCCGAACAGGGACGTGTGGCGATCGGCGACGGCATCGGCGAGGCGCTGCGGGCCAGGCTGGTGATCGTGATGATCGGCGAACGCCCCGGTCTGACCTCGCCGGACAGCCTCGGGCTGTACGTCAGCTACGCGCCGAAGGTCGGCCTGATGGACAGCGAGCGCAACTGCATCTCCAACGTGCGCCCGGAAGGACTGCCCTATGGCGTAGCCGCCCACAAGCTCGACCACCTGGTGCGCGGCGCGCTGCGCCTGCAGCTCTCCGGCGTGGCGCTGAAGGACGACAGCACGCTGCATGACGTACTGCCTGCGAACTGACAGGCTGTTCCGCGCGTCCTAAGGTAAGGACACCCAAAGACAAGAAGGAGATTCCAATGCCCTGGTATGCCTGGCTGATTCTACTGGTCGCCATCGGCTCCATCGTCGGCGGCCTGATGATGTTGCGCGACACGGCGAAGGAAGTGCCGCTGTCCAAGGAACAACTCGACCGCGTCCACCAACGCAACGCCGAAGCGGACGCCCAGGACGCAGACGACCGCTGACCACCCTTCCGTCCAATCCACGGCTTCACCCACGCCAGCGGCATGGCGCAGGGTGGGCGAAGCCCGCCTCCTTCCTCGTGATCACACCGGCTCGGGCCCAGCGCTAATGCTCGGCGTCGTCCTGCGCGGGCGCGGCGTCGAAGTGATAGCGCTCCACCAGCGCGGCATAGCGACCGTCGCGCCGCAGCGCTTCGAGGATCGCCGAGAGGCGCTCGGCGTCGATCGGCCCGTTCGGGCGAATCAGCGCCAGCGGGCGAAACGCCTGGTCCACGCGCGTGGAAACCAGTAACCGCTCACGCAGCTCGGGGCGCGCGTCGAAGTGCAAGCGCAAGTAGGACTTGGCCATCACCGTGAGGTCGATGCGCTGGCGCAGGAGCATTTCCAGGTTGGTCTCGTGGGAGCGGCTGACGACGACGTCGAAGCGCTGGTGCAGGCGCTCGCTGTCGCTCTCGAAATCGGCGAAGGCATAGTGATAGCCGATGTGCAGACCCAGGCGCTTGTCTTCCAGCGTGGCGAAGTAGCTCTGGTCGCGGCCAGGCAGCGCGCGGGCGACGAAGACTTCCGAGTCGTCGATACCCAGGTCGAGGGTCTGCGTCGGGATGTCCTGCCAGCCCCACTGCCGCGACTCGAACAGCACCAGGTCGATACGACCGCGGGTGAAGTCGCGGTAGCGTCGCCCCGTGGAGGTCAACGTGATCTCGAAGCGGTAGTCGTCCTGCACCGCGTTCATCGCCTCCAGCAGCTCCGGCAGCAAGCCCCTCGGCTCACCCTGCGCCGGCATCGTCACATAGGGCGGATACTCGGTCGCGCCGACCACCACGCGCTGCGCGGCAAGCAGCGACTGGGCGAGCAGACAGCAGAGCAGAAAGAGGATTTTGCTAGGCGCGAACACGAAGGGTTCCCCGATGACGAGTGCGGCGCCCCGCGGATTCGGGGCTACTCGTTATCGGCCGGTTTCAGCGTTCCTTGATGACCAGTGACAGCGCCTGCTCGGCCAGTTGATCGAGGCTCATCGGACCCTCGGGGCGGAACCAGGTGTTCGTCCAGCTCAGCGCGCCGGTCAGGAAGCGCCGCAGGATGAAGCTGTCGCCGCTGAAATAGCCCGCCGCGCGGGCCTCGTCGAGCACGTCGAGCCAGAGCTGCTCGTAGGTATCGCGCAGGCCGAGGATGTAGCGCTGGCTGTCCTCGGACAGCGACCGCCATTCGTAGACGAGCACCGCCATCGCCTCGCCGGTGCCGCCCATGATCGATTGCAGCTCGCAGCGGATCAGCGCCAGCACCCGCCCGCGCAGGTCCTCGGCCTGCGCCAGCGCGGCGTGCATCAGCGCGGTGTTGTAGCGGATGGTTTCCTCCATCACCGAACGAAGGATTTCATCCTTGCTCTTGAAGTGATGAAAGATGCTGCCGGACTGAATGCCCACCGCGCTGGCCAGGTCGCGCACCGTGGTGCGCTCGTAGCCCTTGCTGCGGAACAGGTGCGCCGCCGTTTGCAGCAACTTGCCGCGGGCGCTTTCAGGATCGGTGATCTGTCCGCTGGCGAGCAATTCCGCCATCACTGCCTGGGCCTGCCGATCGTCCACGCTGAATTCCCCGATTACTGGATGATGCGCCATCGGCAAAACCGTCCGATATACGCAAGTCGTTGTGTATGCGAAGGAATTTATGCTGCGCGGAGTCGCCAAGCAAGCGCTTGGGCAAGAAAAGCACCGCGGAGGGGTTTCAAACCAAGCGCTTGCTTGGTAGGCTCGACTGCACTCGAATCCCGCTGCAGGAATTCTCCATGTCAAAGACCGTTCGCATCGGCTGCGCCTCCGCCTTCTGGGGCGATACGTCCACGGCAGCCGCACAACTGGTCCAGGGTGCGCAACTGGACTACCTGGTGTTCGACTACCTCGCGGAGATCACCCTGTCGATCATGGCCGGCGCGCGCATGAAGAACCCCGAAGCCGGCTACGCCACGGACTTCGTCGAGGTACTCGCGCCGCTGCTGGAAGATATTTCCAGCAAGCGCATCCGCGTGATCAGCAACGCCGGTGGGGTCAATCCGCAGGCCTGCGCCCGGGCCCTCGCCAGCGCCTGTGCCCAAGCCGGCGTGGACCTGAAGATCGCCGTCCTGCACGGCGACGACCTGCAGCCGAGCTTCGCCGAGCTGCGCAAGGCCGGCATCCAGGAGATGTTCAGCGGCGACCCGCTGCCGCCGATGTGCGTGTCGATCAATGCCTACCTCGGCGCACCGGGCATCGTCGCGGCGCTGCAACAGGGCGCGGACATCGTCATCACCGGCCGGGTGGTCGACAGCGCTGTGGTCAGCGCCGCACTGGTGCATGAGTTCGGCTGGGCCTGGGACGACTATGACCGGCTGGCCCAGGCCGCGCTGGCCGGGCACATCATCGAGTGCGGCGCGCAGTGTACCGGCGGCAACTTCACCGACTGGGAACGCGTGCCGGACTACGAGCACATCGGCTTCCCCATCGTCGAGGTCGCCGCCGACGGCCGCTTCGTGGTCGGCAAACCGCCGGGAAGCGGCGGTCTGGTCAGCCCGTTCAGCGTCGGCGAGCAACTGCTCTACGAGATCGGCGACCCGCGCGCCTACCTGCTGCCGGACGTGGTCTGCGACTTCACCCGCGTGACGCTCGAGCAGGTCGGCGAAAACCGCGTCGCCGTGCAGGGCGCCCGTGGCCTTGCGCCCACCGAACGCTACAAAGTCAGCGCCACCTGGCCGGACGGTTTCCGCTGCGTCGCCAGTTTCCTGATCGCCGGGATCGACGCGGTGCGCAAGGCGGAACGGGTCAGCCGGGCGATCGTCGCACGCTGCGAGGAAATGTTCGCCCAGCGCCACTGGGCGCCTTTCGCCCAGGTCGACATCGAGCTGCTCGGCGCCGAAGCCACCTACGGCGCGCGGGCCGAACGCCGCGACGCCCGCGAGGTGGTGGTGAAAATCGGCGTGCGCCATCCGCGGAAGGAAGCCCTGCTGCTGTTCTCCCGCGAGATCGCCCAGGCGGCGACCGGCATGGCGCCGGGATTGACCGGCATCGTCGGCGGCCGGCCGACGGTGTACCCGGTGATCCGCCTGTTCTCCTTCCTGATCGACAAGGACGCCTGCACGCTGAGCGTCGAGCTGAACGGCGAACGCCTGCCCGTCGCCCTGCCGCCCCGCCCGGCGCTGGATACCCGGGAACTGCCCGAGGACCTGCAACCGCCGCGCCCCGAGGGCGAAGCGGACACCAGCGTGCCGCTGATCCGCCTCGCCGTGGCCCGTTCCGGCGACAAGGGCGACCACGCCAACATCGGTGTGATGGCGCGCCGCCCCGAGTACCTGCCGTGGATCGCCGAAGCGCTGACCTGCGATGCCGTGGTGGAGTGGATGCGCCACGTGCTCGACCCGGTCACCGGGCGCGTCGCCCGCTGGTACCTGCCCGGCACGCACAGCCTGAATTTCCTGCTGGAGAACGCCCTGGGCGGGGGCGGCGTGGCCAGCCTGCGCATCGACCCGCAAGGCAAGGCATTCGCCCAGCAGTTGCTGGAGTTTCCGGTGCCGGTGCCTCGTGCGCTGGCGCAGACGCTGCCGGTGGACCAAGAGGTGTAGCCGGGCGAATCAGTGGGTGGAAAACGCTTCGCGGTCGTCCACCCTACGCGACAGACAGGGCACCACCTTGACAGGGTGGTGCCCGATACGAGCCGAAGGACAACAACAATGACATACGACTCGATCTTCAAACCCAGCCTGTTCAGCGGCCGAACCGCGCTGGTCACCGGCGGCGGCAGCGGCATCGGCCGTTGCACCGCGCACGAACTGGCGGCCCTGGGCGCCCACGTGGTGCTGGTCGGGCGCAAGCAGGACAAGCTGGAAAGCACCGCCGGCGAGATCGTCGAGGACGGCGGCAGCGTCGCCTGGCGGGTCTGCGACATCCGCGAGGAAGACGCGGTGAAGACCATGGTCTCGGCGGTGATCGCCGAACACGGGCCGATCCATCACCTGGTCAACAACGCCGGCGGCCAGTACCCCGCCCCGCTCGCCTCGATCAACCAGAAGGGCTTCGAGACCGTGGTGCGCACCAACCTGGTGGGCGGTTTCCTGGTCGCCCGCGAAGTCTTCAACCAGAGCATGAGCCGGACCGGCGGCAGCATCGTCAACATGCTCGCGGACATGTGGGGCGGCATGCCCGGCATGGGCCACTCCGGCGCGGCGCGGGCGGGCATGGAGAACTTCACCAAGACCGCCGCCGTCGAGTGGGGTCATGCCGGGGTGCGGGTGAATGCCGTGGCGCCGGGGTGGATCGCCTCCAGCGGCATGGACACCTACCCGGAGGCGATGAAGAAGATGATCCGCTCGCTCAAGGATCACGTGCCGCTGCAACGCATCGGCAGCGAGTCGGAAGTCTCCGCCGCCATCGTCTTCCTGCTGTCTCCGGCGGCGGCCTTCATCAGCGGCAACAGCATCCGCATCGACGGCGCGGCCAGCCTCGGCAGCCGGGCCTGGACGCTTGGCGCCGCGAAGCACGCCGAGGGCTACAACGGTTTCCACCGCGCCTACCTGCCGGACGTGCTGAAAGGAGAATGACGCGATGCCGGTGATCCAGTCCGAACTCGATGTACACGGCGACACCTTCGCCGCCAACCGCGACGCCATGCTGGCGGCCCTCGAAGGCTTTCGCAGCGTCGAACGGCAATGCCTGGAAAAGGCCGCCCAGGCCAAGGAAAAGTTCGACCGCCGCGGCCAGCTGCTGCCGCGCGAACGGCTCGACCTGCTGCTGGATGCCGGCAGCCCGTTCCTCGAACTCTGCGCGCTGGCCGGCTACAGGCTGCACGACGACAAGGACGGCACCCAGGCCGGCGGCGGGATCATCTCCGGCATCGGCTATATCGCCGGGGTGCGCTGCCTGATCAACGCCAGCAACAGTGCGATCAAGGGTGGCACCATCTCGCCCAGCGGGCTGAAAAAGACCCTGCGCCTGCAGCAGATCGCCATGGAGAACAAGTTGCCGCTGGTGACCCTGGCCGAGAGCGGCGGCGCCAACCTCAACTACGCGGCGGAAATCTTCGTCGAGGGCGCGCGAGGCTTCGCCAACCAGGCGCGGATTTCCGCCATGGGTCTGCCGCAAATCACCGTGGTGCACGGTTCGTCCACCGCCGGGGGCGCCTACCAGCCGGGGCTCTCGGACTACGTGGTGGTGGTCCGCGGCAAGGCCAAGATGTTCCTCGCCGGCCCGCCGCTGCTCAAGGCCGCCACCGGCGAGATCGCCAGCGACGAGGAACTGGGTGGCGCGCTGATGCACGCCCAGGTCGCCGGCACCGCCGAGTACCTGGCGGAAAACGACGCCGACGGCGTGCGCATCGCCCGCGAGATCATCGCCATGCTGCCGTGGAACGCGCAGTTGCCGGCCCGCGAGCGGCCGACGCATCCGCAGCCGCTGTACCCGGCCGAGGAACTGCTCGGCGTGGTTCCGGCCGACCCCAGGAAGCCCTACGACGTGCGCGAGATCATCGCGCGGATCGCCGACGGCTCCGAGTTTCTCGCCTTCAAGCAGGAGTTCGACGCGCAGACCGTGTGCGGCCACCTGCGCATCGAGGGCCAGCCGTGCGGGCTGATCGGCAACAACGGCCCGATCACCCCGCAGGGCGCGGCCAAGGCAGCGCAGTTCATCCAGCTCTGCGAACAGAGCAACACCCCGCTGCTGTTCCTGCACAACACCACCGGCTTCATGGTAGGCACCGAGTCCGAGCGCCAGGGCGTGATCAAGCACGGCTCGAAGATGATCCAGGCCGTAGCCAACGCCACGGTGCCCAAGCTGACGCTGGTCGTCGGCGGCTCCTACGGCGCCGGCAACTACGCGATGTGCGGCCGCGGCCTCGACCCGCGCTTCATCTTCGCCTGGCCGAACAGCCGTACCGCGGTGATGGGCGGCGCGCAGGCCGGCAAGGTGCTGCGTATCGTCACCGAGGAAAAGCACGCCAAGGACGGCAAGGTCGCCGACCCGAAGATGCTCGACATGCTGGAAAGCGTCACCGCGCAGAAACTCGACAGCCAGTCCACCGCGCTCTACGGCACCGCCAACCTGTGGGACGACGGACTGATCGACCCGCGCGACACGCGGACGCTGTTGGGCTATCTGCTGGACATCTGCGCCGAGGCGGAACGGCGGCCGTTGAAGAAGAGCAGCTTCGGCGTGGCGCGTTTCTGACCCCAATACGTGAATCGGTGCGCATAGCGCACCCTACGGAGAACTGCGCAGGAACCGAACGTAGGGTGCGCCGTGCGCACCAACCAAGTCTCGGTGCACACAGCCCAGGCGGCCCGCACCCCCTACTGGAGAACAACAACAATGATCTTCACCCAGGAACACGAGGAGCTGCGCCGCACAGTGCGCAATTTCGTCGACAAGGAAATCAACCCGCACGTCGACGCGTGGGAGAAGGACGGCCGCTTCCCGATCCACGACATCTTCAAGAAGGCCGGCGAACTGGGCCTGCTGGGCATCTCCAAGCCGGAGAAATTCGGCGGCATGGGCCTGGACTACAGCTACTCGATCGTCGCCGCCGAAGAGTTCGGCACCGTCCATTGCGGCGGCATCCCGATGTCCATCGGCGTGCAGACCGACATGTGTACCCCGGCCCTGGCGCGCTTCGGCTCCGACGAGCTGCGCGAGGAGTTCCTGCGCCCGGCCATCAGCGGCGAAATGGTCGGCTGCATCGGCGTATCCGAAGTCGGCGCCGGCTCCGACGTCGCGGGCCTGAAGACCACCGCGCGCAAGGACGGCGACGACTACCTGATCAACGGCAGCAAGATGTGGATCACCAACTCGCCGTCGGCCGATTTCATCTGCCTGCTGGCCAACACCAGCGACGACAAGCCGCACGTCAACAAGTCGCTGATCGTGGTGCCAATGAAGACGCCCGGCATCAGCGTCAGCCCGCACCTGGACAAGCTCGGCATGCGCAGCTCGGAGACCGCCCAGGTGTTCTTCGACAACGTGCGCGTGCCGCAGCGCAACCGCATCGGCCACGAAGGCGCGGGCTTCATGATGCAGATGCTGCAGTTCCAGGAAGAGCGGCTGTTCGGCGCCGCCAACATGATCAAGGGCCTCGAGCACTGCGTCGACGCCACCATCGATTACTGCAAGCAGCGCCACACCTTCGGCCTGCCGCTGATCGACAACCAGGTCATCCACTTCCGCATGGCCGAACTGCAGACCGAGATCGAGGCGCTGCGCGCGCTGGTCTACCAGGCCACCGAGATGTACGTGAAGGGCCGCGACGTGACCAAGCTGGCATCCATGGCCAAGCTCAAGGCCGGCCGCCTCGGCCGTGAGGTCACCGACGCCTGCCTGCAGTACTGGGGCGGCATGGGCTACATGTGGGAGAACCCGGTGGCGCGCGCCTACCGCGACGTGCGGCTGGTCTCCATCGGCGGCGGCGCCGACGAAATCATGCTCGGCATCATCTGCAAGCTGATGGGCATCCTGCCGGGGAAGAAAAAATAGTCGGGAACGATTTTTTAACGTCGCGCAGCGACGGCCCGAAGGATGGCCGCCAGGGGCGGCAGGCCATGAAGAAAGGCTGAGCGTCGTGGACATCGCGTTCCACGTCCACCACCACGGTGGATCGATAAGGCGCGATCCACCCGACGCGCTGTAGCGGTCTGCACCGCGAAACACTGGAGTCGAAGGTATTCCCATGAGTGACCTGCCCCACTGCGAAACCCTGCTGCTGAAGCTCGAGGCTGGTGTGCTGCACGTCACCCTCGACCGCCCGGACAGCCGCAACGCCATGAGCCTGGCCATGGTCGGGGAGCTACGCGCCGCACTCGCCGCCGTGAACCAGGACCGCAACGTGCGCGCCCTGGTGCTGCGCGGCGCGGGCGGGCACTTCTGCGCGGGCGGCGACATCAAGGACATGGCCGGGGCGCGGGCCAGGGGCGGCGACGCCTACCGCGAACTGAACCGCGCGTTCGGCACCCTGCTGGAAGAGGCGCAACAGGCCCCGCAGGTGCTGATCGCCGTTCTCGAAGGCGCGGTGCTGGGTGGCGGCTTCGGCCTGGCCTGCGTGTCCGACATCGCCATCGCCTCGACGACGGCCAGGTTCGGCCTGCCGGAAACCAGCCTGGGCATCGTTCCGGCGCAGATCGCGCCCTTCGTGGTGAAACGCATCGGCCTGACCCAGGCGCGACGCCTCGCGCTGAGCGCCGCGCGTTTCGACGGCGCGGAGGCGCTGCGTCTGGGCCTGGTGCATTTCAGCGAGCCTGACGCGGAGCTGGAGCAGCGTCTGCAGCAGGTGCTCGAACAGGTGCGCCAATGTGCGCCGGGCGCCAACGCAGCGACCAAGGCGCTGCTACTGGCCAGCGAAGACGAACCACTGGACGCCCTGCTCGACCGCGCCGCCGGCCTGTTCGCCGACGCGGTGGCGGGCAGCGAGGGCGTGGAAGGCACGATGGCTTTCGTGCAGAAACGCACGCCGAAGTGGGCCCAGTAGTGGCTCTCCCGTCTCCCGCTTGCGGGAGAGGTTGGCGGAGAGGGAACGAACAGGCCCTAGCATTTGTAGGGTGGATGTCGCTCTTCACATCCACCGGAACACCGCCCGGTGGATCGATAAAGCGCGATCCACCCTACGCAAACCACAGTGGTTTGAACGGCAGATCGTAGGGTGGATGTCGCTCTTCACATCCACCAGAACACCGCACGGTGGATCGATGAAGCGCGATCCACCCCACGCAAACCCGAGTCGGCTTCGAACGGCAGGAGTAGGACAACAACATGGCTGCATTCGACAAGATCCTCATCGCCAATCGTGGCGAGATCGCCTGCCGGGTCATGCGCACCGCGCACGAGCTGGGCTATCGCACGGTTGCCGTGTACTCCGAAGCCGATTCCGGCGCGCGCCATGTGCAACTGGCCGACGAGGCCGTGTGCATCGGCCCGGCGCAGGTCAACCAGTCGTACCTGGTGATCGAAAACATCATCGCGGCGGCACAGAAAACCGGCGCAGACGCCATCCATCCGGGCTACGGCTTCCTCTCCGAGAATGCCGACTTCGCCCGCGCCTGCGAAGCGGCGGGCATCGTCTTCATCGGCCCGGGCATCGAGGCGATCCACCTGATGGGCAGCAAGCGCCTGTCGAAGATCGCCATGCTCGAAGCCGGCGTGCCCTGCATTCCGGGTTACGAAGGCGCCGACCAGGACGAGACGAGCCTGGCCGAACAGGCCGCACGCATCGGCTACCCGCTGATGATCAAGGCCAGCGCTGGTGGTGGCGGCCGGGGCATGCGCCTGGTGCAGGACAGCGGCGAGCTGATCGCCGGGTTGCGCACCGCACGCTCGGAGGCGCAGAACGCGTTCGGCAACGGCGAACTGATCCTCGAACGCGCGCTGGTCCAGCCGCGCCACGTGGAGATTCAGGTTTTCGGCGATCGACACGGCAACGTCGTGCACCTCGGCGAGCGCGACTGCTCGGTGCAGCGTCGTCACCAGAAGGTCGTCGAGGAATCGCCCTGCCCGGTGATGACACCCGCGCTGCGCCAGGCGATGGGCGATGCGGCGGTCAAGGCCGCGGCGTCGGTCAGCTACGTCGGCGCCGGTACCGTGGAGTTTCTCCTGGACGCAAACGGCGAATTCTTCTTCCTGGAGATGAACACGCGGCTGCAGGTCGAGCACCCGGTCACCGAACTGGTCACCGGCCAGGACCTGGTGGCCTGGCAGATCAAGGTCGCCGAGGGCCAGCCGCTGCCGCTGCGCCAGGAGCAGATCCAGCTCAGCGGCCACGCCATGGAGGTACGCCTGTACGCCGAGGACCCGGCGCACGGTTTCCTGCCGCAGACCGGCGAGGTGCTGCGCTGGGAGCCGGCCGAGCGGGAAGGCATCCGCATCGACCACGGCCTGCGCGAAGGCCAGCGCATCAGCCCGTTCTACGACCCGATGCTGGCCAAGGTGATCGCCTACGGCGCGACCCGCGACGAGGCGCGGCGCAAGCTGATCCGCGCGGTCGAGGACTGCGTGCTACTCGGGGTGAACGGCAACCAGCGCTTCCTCGCCAACCTGCTCAGGCACCCGCAGTTCGCCGCCGGACGCGCCAGCACCGCCTTCATCGCCGAGCATTTCGCCGACGATGCCAGCCTGTTTCCGCAGCGTGCTGCTGCCGGCGAGCTGGCCTGCGCCGCCGCCCTGCTCTACCAGTCCCACGCGCAGGCGAACCGCCAGCGCGCGGGCTGGCGCAATGCGGCGCAGGCGACGGCGTGCTTCCAGCTCGGACAGGCCGAGCAGCGTTATCGGGTGGAGCTGCGGGTGATCGAACCCGGCGCACAGCCGCAGCTCCTCGCGCAGGTTGGCGACGCGCGCATCGCGCTGCGTCTGCTCGATGGCGACGGGCGCTGGGCGACCCTGGAAATCGATGGAGTCCGCCGGCGCCAGGCCTACCACCTGGCCGGCGACAAACTCTGGCTGTACGGCGCATTCGGCAATCTGGAACTGGTCGACCTGACCCAGGCCGCGGCCGACCCTTCGCAGGCGGAAGGCTCGACCACGCTCAAGGCGCCCATGGACGGCGCCATCGTCGAGGTCCTGGTAAGCGAGGGCGAGCGCGTCGCCAAGGGGCAACTGCTCGTCGTGCTGGAGGCCATGAAGATGGAGCACTCGCTAAAGGCCGGCCTCGACGGCATCGTCGTCCGGGTCCAGGCGAACAAGGGCGAGCAGGTGAAGAATCGCCAGATGCTGGTGGAGATCGAACCATCCGAAGCCTGACAAGGGTTTGCATAACAACAATGAGCGGAGAGCAACCATGTCCCTGTACGGCAAAACGCTATTCATCACGGGAGCCAGCCGCGGCATCGGCCGGGAGATCGCCCTGCGCGCGGCCCGTGACGGCGCCAACATCGTCGTCGCGGCGAAGAGCGCCGAGCCCCACGCCAAGCTGCCCGGCACCATCTTCAGCGTCGCCGAGGAAGTGGAGGAAGCCGGCGGCAGGGCCATGCCGCTGCAACTCGACGTGCGTGACGAGAACGCGGTGTCAGCCGCCATGGCCCAGGCGGCCGAACACTTCGGCGGGCTGGATGCGCTGATCAACAATGCCGGCGCGATCAAGCTGCTCGGCGTCGAGAAGCTCGAGCCCAAACGCTTCGACCTGATGTTCCAGATAAACACCCGCGCGGTGATGGTCTGCAGCCAGGCGGCGCTGCCCTACCTGAAGCAAAGCGCCAACGGGCACATCCTCAGCCTCTGCCCCCCGCTGAACCTGGCGGGCAAGTGGTTCGCCCAGCACGGCCCCTACACGGTGAGCAAGTACGGCATGAGCATGCTCAGCCTGGGGATGCACGAGGAGTTCGGCCGCTATGGCATCAGCGTCAACGCGCTCTGGCCGAAAACGATGATCGCCACCGCGGCGATCGAGTTCGAGCTGGGCAGCCGCGACGCCTTCCGGCGCGCCCGAACGCCGGCGATCATGGCCGACGCCGCCCACGCCATCCTCTGCACGGAAGGCCGGCAGCTCAGCGGGCGTTTGCTGATCGACGAGGAGATTCTGCGTGAACAGGGGCAGAGCGAATTCGAGCAGTACCGCTTCGACCCCGAAGGCGGCAGCCTGATAAGCGATCTGTTTCTCGACTGATCGCAAGGCAGAACGGTCGGGGTGACGCGGCCGACTTACTGGCGGAAATGGAACTGCAGCTCGGCGCCCTCGATACCGCTGTTGCGCTCCAGCTCATTGGAGATGACCCGCCCGCTGAGCTGGAACGGCTGCTGCACGTTCTCCTTCTCGGCGAACATCGGCGGCAGCAGGCCACTCTCCGACTTGGCGGTGGCCTTCTGCTTGGCTTCGGGCTCGAGGCTTTCCACCAGTTCGCGGGGCAGGCTCAGGTCCAGCTTGGGTTTGGCCAGCGTGACGTCCTCGACGGGCGTCTCCGCGGGCGTGCCCTTCGCCTTGCCTTTGGATTTGACCACCGGCGCGGCCGGTGCAGGTGCCTGCGGCGCCGGCTTGGCGGCGGAGCTGTCGGCCACCACGGGCTTAGTCGCCACCGGCGGCGGCAATTCCTTGCGCGGCGCGGCAGGTTCAACCTGGGTGACGGGCTTAGGCCTGGCGGGCTCGTTCGGCGGCCCGGGCGGCGTGTCGCCGCTGTCGCAGGCAGTGAGCAGAAGCGCTAGGCAAAGGGTGGTCATTCGCGAAATCATGGCATCTATTCTACAGCGCTGAGGCCAGCCCAACGGTTGACCCGATGGGCGATTTCCTACAGCAGGCTCACGGCATCCTGGCACAGCTGAGTCGCTAGCAGGCCCAAGGTTATGAACGCCCGCTCGGCCTCGCGGTTCCACGGAATTCCGCAGTTCAGACGGACGCAATGGTTGAATTGCTCGGTGTTGCTGAAGATCAACCCGGGCGCGATGCTGATGCCCTGCTGCAACGCCCTGACCTGCAGCTCCTTGGTGTTCACCCGCGCCGGCAGACTGACCCAGAGGATGAAGCCCCCGTTGGGCCGGGTGATCTGCGTACCCTCCGGGAAATGCTGCTGCACCGCGAGCTGGAACGCACTGAGGTTCTTTCGGTACTCCTGGCGTATGTAACGCAGATGACGGTCATAGCCGCCGTTTTCAAGGTAGGCGGCGACCGCCATCTGCGTGACGCTGCAGGCCGAATGGGTGGTGAACGTCTGCAGCCGCTGGATATCGTTCTGGTATTTGCCGGCGACGATCCAGCCGATTCGCACGCCCGGCGACAGGGTCTTGGAAAAGCTCGAACAGTAGATCACCCGCCCGTGCCGGTCATGGGCCTTGAGTGCCTTCACCCCGCCCTGCTCGAACATCAGCTCGCCGTAGATATCGTCTTCGATGATTTGGATATCGAACTCGTTGGCCAAGCGCAGCAGTTGCTTCTGGCGGTCCTCCGGAATCGTTCCGCCCAGCGGATTGCTCAACCGCGCGGTCAGCACCAGCGCCTTGATCGGCCATTGGTTGGCAGCGAGTTGCAACGCCTCGAGGCTGATCCCGGTGGTCGGATCGCTGGGGATCTCGATGACCTTGAGGCCGAGCAGGTCGGCCAGTTGCAGCAGACCGTAATAGGTCGGCGACTCGGTAGCGATCAAGTCGCCCGGCTGGGTCAGCACGCGCAGCGACATCTGCAGGGCATCGACGCAGCCGTGGGTGATCACCACTTCCGACGGGTCGACCACCACGCCGGCATCGCGCATGCGAATCGCCACCTGCCGGCGCAGCGGCTCGAAGCCCGGGCTGAACATGTAGCTGAATGCCCGCGGGCTCTGGAACCGGGTGACCTTGGCCAACTGCTGGTGCAACGCGCGCACGGGCAGGTAATCCACGTGCGGCACCGCCGCTCCGAATGGAAACACGCCTTCGCGGCGCGACTCGGTGAGTACCTGGTTGATGATGCTCGCCCGCGTGACCAGCCCGGGCAACTCGACGCGGGCGATGTCCGGCGTCGGCGCGGTCAACGCCGGCGTCTGGTGCACGTAGTACCCGGACTGCGGACGCGCGCGGATCAGTCCCTGGTCTTCCAAATTGGCATAGGCCTGCAGGACCGTCGCGTGGCTGACGCTGAGCTGCGAACTCATCTTGCGCACCGAGGGCACACGCTCGCCTGGCTGGTAGACACCACGGCGGATGTCCTCGGCCAGTTGCTGGGCGATGCGCTGGTAAAGCAGGAGGTTGGTCATGGCGGCGGTCCGTAGCGTGCGTAACAGTGTCGTGATAGTCCGATGTGCACCGGCACAGTTACCTCATTCTGCTGTCCGTTTCACAATTGCGCCAGCCCGCTGGTTCGTTCGCGCATAAAAAACCCGGCGCTCGAGACGAACACCGGGTTGGGTTCCGCGGCCCGTCAGCGTTCGTCGCTGAGGTGCCCCTGCTCGTCGGAAAAGACGATCTCCACACGGCGGTTCTGCGCGCGGCCGATGGAGGACGCATTCTCCGCGACCGGATACGCTTCGCCGAGCGCCTGCACCCGCATGCGCTTGGCGTCCACGCCGAGGTCTTCGAGCATGTCGGCCACCGACTGGGCCCGCGCGCGGGAAAGCTCCAGGTTCATCTTGGCGTCACCGCGGGCATCGCTATAGCCCTCGATGCGCACGATCCGACGCGGGTTGAGTTGCAGGAACTGCGCGAGCTTGAGCACGGTGCGGTTGGCCGAAGCCTTCAGCTCGGAATGGCCGGTGTCGAACAGCACGTCGCCCAGCGTCATCACCAGCCCACGGTCGGTGTTGCTGGTCAGTACGCTGGCCATCTGCGCATCGAGCAGTGCACCCTGCTGCTGCACGCTGAGCAACTTGGCCTCGCGCAGCGTCAGTTGCAGGCGTCGACGCTCGAGCTCCAGGGCGGCCAGGCGCTCGTTATTCTGGGTCAGTTTGCCGTGCTCGGTGGCGATCGCGCTGTAGCGCTGGCTCAGGTAGGCGAAGTGAACGACATCGTCGTCGCTCCCCGAATAGCTGGACAACCGGTCGGCACGCGCCAGCGACTCGCCTGCGCGAATCACATCCTTGGGCGCCGCGTGCAACACCTCGGCATTGTCCTTCACCGCATCGAACGCGGCATGCGCCTGCTCCAGGGCCTGCTGGGCTTGTGGCGAAGTGGCGCAACCGGCAAGGGCAAGAAGGCAGACGCCTCCCGCCGCGGCGAGAAAACGGCTCATTGCTGCTCTCCCAGTTGCTTGCGCAGGCGGTTCAATTTGCCGTGCAGGTCGGCCAACTGAGCCTCGCTCTTGCTGGTCAGTACCAGCGCCTCGGCAAGCCGTGCGTCCAGTTCGGCCTGCTCGGCCAGAACTCGCGCACGCTTGTAGTCCTGGTCGGCGATGGCGCCCTGGGCGGCGGCCAGCTTGGTCTCGGCAAGCACCAGCTCGTCCATCTGTTCGACGGCACCAACGGCCTTGGCCTGGGCCACGGCCTGTTCGGTCAGGCGAATCTGTTCGGCGGGGATGGGATCGGTGGCGCAACCGGCGAGAAACATGAACGCCACGCCGGCGGCGAATAAACGATTACTCAAAACGGATTCCTATGGAGTCGATTCACTGGCCGTCTGGGCGTTTTCCTGCTCCCAGCGCTCGAGATTGCTCTGCAGCAGAGTCTGCGGCAGACCGGCAGCGCTCAATTCTGTCATTTTCTTCGCCAGTTGTCCGCGCAACCAGGGCTCGTTGCAGGCCGAGTCGTGGGACAGCGTGAGAAACAGCCCCTCGCTGGAAACCGGTGGAGAGAGCACTTCGAGCTGGTCGGCGATGTTCATCTTGCGCGCCAGCGCGAGCCCCGGGTACTGCTCGTAGATCACGTAATCGCTGCGCTCGAGCAGCAGCATCTGGAAGGCCTGGTTCAGGCTCGGCACCGTTTCCAGCTGCAGGTTTTCCTGGGAGAAGGTATCGAATGCCTGGCCGAAGCTGTTGTTCACCAGGGTTCGCCCGCTGTGGCCACGCAGGTCGTCCCAGGCGCTGTAGGGGAACGTCTCGCCCTGACGAATCCACACCACGCTGGGGGTCTCGTAAATGGCCGGATGGATGTAGTCCATGGTGTCCAGCCGCGCCGAAGTCAGGAAGGCCCCCGCGAGAAGATCGACGCGCCCGGTACGCACTTCATCCTGAGCACGTGACCAGGGGCCGGTGTAGATCACGTCGATCGTGACCCCGAGTTCCTTGCCAATGTGCTTGAGCAGATCGGCGTTGGCACCGACCAATTGTTTGGGGTTCTTCGGGTCGCGCCACAGGTAAGGCGGATATTCGGGGTTGCCGGTAGCGACCAGACGCTCGCATTTGCCGGCGGCCATGAGCCAATTTGGAACAAGAGCGAATCCCAACAGCAACGATGTAAACCAGGCGTATCTGCCCATGCTGGATCTCGGCCGATAGTCAAAAACGGTCTTTCGTAGCAGGACGCCCTACCGCCTGTCCGCCGCTACGCTATCCGTCCTTGTACAAAATCCACGGCCCCGTGAACAGGAAATAATGACAATTCGGTGATCTGGGCACATTCCGCGCCCACAAAAAAGCCCGCTCGAGAGCGGGCTTTTTCAGGTCGGGCGTCGGATCAGAGCTGCTTTTCCAGCTCCGGCACGGCCTCGAACAGATCCGCCACCAGGCCGTAATCGGCCACCTGGAAGATGGGTGCTTCTTCATCCTTGTTGATCGCGACGATCACCTTGGAGTCCTTCATGCCGGCCAGGTGCTGGATCGCACCGGAGATACCGACGGCGATGTACAGCTGCGGCGCGACGATTTTGCCGGTCTGGCCGACCTGCATGTCGTTCGGCACGAAGCCGGCATCGACCGCGGCGCGCGATGCACCCACGGCGGCGCCGAGCTTGTCGGCCAGCGAGTACAGGTGGCTGAAGTTGTCGCCGTTCTGCATGCCGCGACCGCCGGATACGACGATCTTCGCGGCCGTCAGCTCAGGACGGTCGGATTTGGCGAGTTCCTCACCGACGAAGGACGAAATGCCTGCATCGTGGGCAGCACCGACAGCCTCGACGCTGGCCGAACCGCCTTCTGCGGCGACAGCGTCGAAACCGGTGGCACGTACCGTGATGACCTTCACCGAGGCGCTCGATTGCACGGTGGCGATGGCGTTGCCGGCATAGATCGGGCGCTTGAAGGTGTCGGCCGACTCGACCGAGACGATCTCGGAGATCTGGTCGACATCCAGCTTGGCGGCGACGCGCGGCATGATGTTCTTGCCGTTGGCGGTGGCCGCGCTGAGCACGTGGCTGTAGCCACTCGCCAGCTCGACGACCAGCGGGGCGACGTTTTCCGGCAGTTGATGCGCATAGGCCGCGTTGTCGGCAACCAGCACCTTGCTCACACCGGCGATCTTTGCGGCGGCAGCGGCCACATCGGCAACGGCCTGGCCGGCGACCAGTACGTGGATATCGCCACCGATCTTGGCGGCGGCGGCAACGGTATTCAGGGTCGAGGGCGCAACGGCGGTGTTGGCCTGCCCGACGGTGACGTAGTCAGCGATTACCAGGATCGTCATTTAGATTACCTTCGCTTCGTTCTTCAGTTTTTCGACCAGTTCAGCCACCGACTTGACCTTGATACCGGCGCTGCGTACGGCCGGAGCTTCGACTTTCAGGGTCTTGTTGGTGGAAACCACGGATACACCCAGCGCATCGGGCGTCAGGGTTTCCAGTGGCTTCTTCTTGGCCTTCATGATGTTCGGCAACGAGGCGTAACGCGGCTCGTTGAGGCGCAGGTCGGTGGTGACGATCGCCGGCAGGTTCAGCGCGACGGTCTGCAGGCCGTCGTCGATCTCGCGGGTGACGTGGACCTTGTCGCCGGAAACTTCGACCTTGGAGGCGAAGGTGCCCTGACCGTAGCCGGTCAGCGCCGCCAGCATCTGGCCGGTCTGGTTGTTGTCGCTGTCGATCGCCTGCTTGCCGAGGATCACCAGTTGAGGCTGCTCCTTGTCGACCACGGCCTTGAGCAGCTTGGCTACGCCCAGCGAGGTCAGTTCTTCGCTCGACTCGACCAGCACGGCGCGGTCGGCACCCAGTGCCAGCGCGGTGCGCAACTGTTCCTGTGCGGCGCTCGGGCCGATGCTGACGACCACGATCTCGGTGGCCACGCCCTTCTCCTTCAGGCGAACCGCTTCTTCCACGGCAATTTCGCAGAAGGGGTTCATCGACATCTTCACGTTCGCAAGGTCAACGCCGGAGTTGTCCGCTTTGACGCGAACCTTGACGTTGTAGTCAACCACTCGTTTGACAGCTACAAGAACCTTCATGGATTCCTCGTTGTTCTCCGGTGAAAAAGAAACCCGTCAGACAGGCCTGATGGGCATTGCATGTCGGCCGGGACCGACCGTCGAACTGTACGTTAAGCGCAAAATGGCTCGTATCTTGACCGTATCGCCCAATCGGGTCAATACGAGGAAAAGATCCCAAAACAGCCGCCAAAGCCGATTCTATCAGGCTTTGCGCAGATTCAAACAAACGTTTGTATTGGACCCGCGCGAGGGTGTGGATATAATGCGCGCAGCTCTGGTCAGGGAAAGACCGGCACCATCATAAAACCGAAGAGCCTTGATTAGGAGATAGCTGTGGAACGCGAATACATGGAATTCGACGTCGTCATCGTAGGCGCCGGCCCTGCTGGTCTGTCCGCCGCCTGTCGATTGAAGCAAAAGGCCGCCGAAGCGGGCCAGGAAATCAGCGTCTGCGTGGTCGAGAAAGGTTCCGAGGTCGGCGCCCACATTCTATCTGGCGCCGTGTTCGAGCCGCGCGCCCTGAACGAACTCTTTCCCGACTGGAAAGCGCTCGGCGCCCCGCTCAACACGCCGGTGAAGCGCGACGACATCTATCTGCTGAATAGCGCAGACAAAGCCACCAAGGTCCCGAACTTCTTCGTGCCCAAGCCGATGCACAACGAAGGCAACTACATCATTTCCCTCGGCAACCTGTGCCGCTGGCTGGCCCAGCAGGCGGAGAACCTCGGCGTCGAAATCTATCCGGGCTTCGCCGCACAGGAAGCGCTGATCGACGAGAGCGGCATCGTCCGCGGCATCGTCACCGGCGATCTCGGCGTCGATCGCGAAGGCCACCCGAAAGAAGGCGTGTTCACGCCTGGTATGGAGCTGCGCGGCAAGTACACGCTGTTCGCCGAGGGCTGCCGCGGACATATCGGCAAACAGCTGGGCAAGCGCTACAACCTGGCCAAGGATGCCGACCCGCAGCACTACGGCATCGGCATCAAGGAACTCTGGGAAATCGACCCGGCCAAGCACGAGCAAGGCCTGGTGGTACACACCTCCGGCTGGCCGCTGAACAAGGAAAACCCGGGCGGTTCGTTCCTCTATCACCTGGAGAACAACCAGGTCGTCGTCGGGCTGATCGTCGACCTCGCCTACAGCAACCCGCACCTGTCGCCGTTCGACGAGTTCCAGCGCTACAAGCACCACCCGGTGATCAAGCAGTACCTGGAAGGCGGCAAGCGCATTTCCTACGGCGCACGCGCGCTGGTCAAGGGCGGCTACAACTCGCTGCCGAAGATGGTCTTCCCGGGCGGCGCGCTGATCGGCTGCGACCTCGGCACACTCAACGCGGCCAAGATCAAGGGCAGCCACACCGCGATGAAGTCCGGCATGCTCGCCGCCGAAGCCATCGCCGAGGCGCTGGCCGCTGGTCGCGAGGCCGATGAACTGAACAACTACGTGGACGGTTTCAAGGCCAGCTGGCTGCATGACGAGCTGTACCAGACCCGCAACTTCGGCCCGGCGATGCACAAGTTCGGCCCGCTGCTCGGCCCGGCGTTCAGCTTCGTCGAGTACAACCTGCTCGGTGGCAAGTTGCCGTTGACCCTGCACGACACGCGCATGGATCACACCTGCCTGAAGAAAGCCGCGGAAGCCGAGAAGACCAGCTACCCGAAACCGGACGGCAAGATCAGCTTCGACAAGCTCTCGTCGGTGTTCCTCTCCAGCACCAACCACGAAGAGGATCAGCCGATCCACCTGAAACTGACCGATCCGAGCATTCCGATCGGCCAGAACCTCCCGCTGTACGACGAACCGGCCCAACGTTACTGCCCGGCAGGCGTCTATGAGGTGGTGACTCAGGAAGATGGCGAGAAGCGCTTCCAGATCAACGCGCAGAACTGCGTCCACTGCAAGACCTGCGATATCAAGGACCCGGCGCAGAACATCACCTGGGTCGCCCCGGAAGGCACCGGCGGGCCGAACTACCCCAACATGTGAGTAATGAAAAAGGCCCCTCGGGCCTTTTTTGTGGGGTGCGGAAAAGCGCGGGCATCAAGCCGGCAGCGGTCCGATGGGGAAGAAAACGCCGCTGCTCCAGACACCCAGCCAGCACTCGCCATCCTGATCGCGCGGCACCGCCAGCTCGACCATCTGGTAGAAGACATTGCGGTGAATCAGCGCATCGAGGTTGCCGCGCACCCGCAGATAAGGCGCAGGTTCCGCGGTGTCCTTGTCGAGCATCACCCGGATCGGATGCTCTTCACCGGCCACGATTTCATCATCGACATTGCTCATGAAGCGCAATACCTGGCGCTCGCCCTCGCCTTCCACCTGCAACGTCAGCGCCACGAACGGCGCGTCGTCCACCCTGATGCCGACCTTTTCCACGGGCGTGATCAGAAAATAATCGTCGCCATCGCGCCGGATGATGGTGGAGAAGAGCTTGACCATTGGCTTTCGCCCGATCGGCGTTCCCAGGTAGTACCAGGTGCCGTCCCGGGCGATGCGCATGTCGATGTCGCCGCAGAAGTCGGGGTTCCACAAGTGCACGGGCGGCAGGCCTTTCTTTTCCCCCTTGGGGATCTGCGCCAGAAGATCGTTGGCCTTACCTGATTCGCTCATGTTCACCTCGTGTTCAAGCCCAGCAGACGCTGGGCGTAGTCGCGCAGTGGCGGTGCCAGCAAATCCTCCGGGCGTTGATCGTAGAACGTCAGAAATCCGCCCCGGTTGCGGATGCGTGCAGTGTCCACGAGGAAATTGGTGCTGGTTTCTACCAGTATCAGCTGGATCACGCCGCGGTCGATGCCCAGGCGGTCCAGCGCTTCCTGGTCCTCCCACTCTTCCACCGTGCCTATGCGGTCGTCGGCGCTGGCGAAGCGGGCGTACAGCAGGTAGTGCGCGCCGAAGCTGCGCGCCTCGGCCATCGCCTCGTCCAGCCCGAGCGGACCACGTGCGCGTCGAACCATCGGAAAATATTCGACGAAACCGTTGAAGGCTTCCTCCGCGACGACATTGGGTCGCGGGTAGGCGCTACCGGGCGGAATAAAATGCCCCTGGGCGATGTAGATGAAGGAGTCGGGCTGCAGGCGCCGGTTATTGGCTCGCTCGGTGGCACTGTGATCGAGAATGCCGGCGTCGGCCAACTGATAGCGGGTGCCTTCGGCCATGTCGCTGACCTTCATGCAGCCACTCAGGCAAAGCAGCACCAACCACGGAATCATGCGTCGCATCGAATCTTCTCCTGGCGCCGGCGACGGGAAACCGGCGGATGGACGGTCAATGCAGCTTCCGCGCCATCACTACAACGGACCGAACATGCGGGGAGAAATTCAGCGGGCGAGTGGCCGCGCCACCCGCAGGAACCGCCCGCAGCCCTCAGGCAGCGGGCGTATCGCCGTCGCGCTTGCGCTTGTTGCCCATGCGCACGCCGATGTCCATGAGGAACTGGAAGAAGCCTTCCTGATCCTCCAGCACATTGCTCCAGAACGGCGAGTGGTAGAGCGCGACGGCGCCGTGCACCAGCGCCCATGCGGCGCAATAGTGGAAGTACGGCGGCACGTTCTCCAGCTTGCCCTCGGCGATACGGCCTTCGATCAGGCGGGTCAGACGCTGGAAGTTCGAGGCTCGAATCTTGTGCAGCTCCTCGATCATTTCTGGCACCTGGTTGCCCTTGACGACCTTCTCCTCGAGCCGGTCGAACAGCCGGTAGCGCTGCGGATCGCGCATGCGGAACTCGAAGTAGGCGCGCGACAGCGCTTCCTTGTCGTTGTCGAGTTTGTCCGAGTGGAACAGCTCGTTGAGGTCGCGCTCATAGTCGAGCATCAGGCGCAGGTAAATCTCCGCCTTCGACTTGAAGTGCTTGTAGATCGTGCCTTTGCCGATACCGACTGCGTCGGCGATCATCTCGACAGTGACGCTGTCTTCACCTTGCTCGAGGAACAGCTTGAGCGCGGTGTCGAGGATCTCCTGCTCACGGCGGCGGAATTCTCGGACCTTACGGGGTTCTTTCTGCATAGGAAGACTAAGGTGAAAATCGAAGCGGGATATTATGCCCAACCGGCCGCAAATTGCACGGAACATCCATCATGTATGCCTTTCAAGACGAGTTCCCGCAGGCTTCCGGCCTGCGTTATCTGAATCACGCCGCCGTCGCCCCCTGGCCAAAACGCGCGAGCATGGCGATAAGCGCCTTCGCCGAAGAGAACGCCACGCACGGTGCCCGTGACTACCCGCAATGGCTGGACGTGGAACACCGCCTGCGCGAACGCCTGCGACGCCTGCTCAACGCGCCCGGCATCGCGGATATCGCGCTGGTGAAGAACACTTCCGAGGCGCTGTCCTTCGTGGCCTTCGGCCTCGACTGGCGCAGCGGCGATCAGGTGATCATCAGCGACGAGGAATTCCCATCCAACCGTGTCGTCTGGGAAGCGCTCAAGCCGCAGGGTGTCGAGGTGATCCAGGTCAGACTGGCCGGCAAGGACCCCGAAGCCGCGCTGCTCGCCGCCTGCGGACCACGAACGCGACTGATGGCCATCAGCGCGGTGCAATACGCCAGCGGACTGCGCCTGGACCTGCCGCGTCTGGGCCAGGGCTGCCAGCAGAACGGCGTGCTCCTGTGCATCGACGCCATCCAGCAACTGGGCGCCCTGCCCTTCGATGTCCAGGCCAGCCACTGCGCCTTCGCCATGGCTGACGGACACAAGTGGATGCTCGGCCCGGAAGGCCTCGGCGTGTTCTATTGCCGCCGCGATCTGCGCGACCAGCTGAAGCTGCACGAATACGGCTGGCACATGCTGGAGCACGCCGGCGACTATGACCGCGCCGACTGGGAACCAGCACGCAGCGCTCGCCGCTTCGAATGCGGCAGCCCGAACATGCTCGGCGCCATGGGCCTGGAAGCCAGCCTGTCGCTGCTCGAAGAAATCGGCATGGAGGCGGTGGGCAAGGCGCTGGAAGAGCGGGTGCAATGGCTGCAGGAAGGGCTGCAGGCAATTCCCGGCGTCCGTCTGCACAGCCCGCTGAACCCGGCCCGCCGCGCCGGAATCCTGACCTTCAGCCTGAACGGCTGCGACAACGCCGCCCTGTTTGCCCATCTGAAGGCTCATCAGGTCGTCTGCGCCCAGCGAGGCGCCGGCATTCGCTTGTCGCCGCACTTCTACACCGAAACGCGGGTAATCGAGGAGACCCTGAACGTGCTGCGTCAGAAGGTAGAGGGGTGAGTGCTCAGCAAACGCAGCGGTATTCCAAATCTGTTTAAAAAACGACCAGCATTCGCTGGACGCCACGCCGGCCTGGTCAATAATCCAATCACCGGATGCAGCGTTTTCCCCCGAACGCCGCACGGGCAGGCGCCGTGGACCGCGCGTCCTGATGCAACTCCTAAATGGTCTTGACCCGGATTCACCCCCAGAACCCGGGTTTTTTTTGCCTGCTCAGAACCGCGCGAGCGGGAACAGCCGCTTAAAGTTGGCCGTGGTCTGCTCGGCCAGCGTGTCGAAGCCGACCCCGCGCAGCTCGGCGAGGAACTCCGCCACTTCACGTACGTATTGCGGCAGGTTGGGCTTGCCGCGATGGGGGATCGGTGCGAGGTAAGGCGAATCGGTTTCCACCAGCAGGCGATCTGCCGGCACCTGCCGCGCCACTTCGCGCAGTGCATCGGCGTTGCGGAAGGTGACGATGCCCGACAGCGAGATGTAGAACCCGATATCCAGCGCCGCCTTGGCCATTTCCCAGTCCTCGGTGAAGCAGTGCAGCACGCCGGCCTGGGGCAGCGCTGCCTCGCGCAGCAGCGAGAGGGTGTCAGCCCGCGCTTCGCGGGTATGCACGATGACCGGCTTGCCGGTGATCTGCGCCGCGTGCAGGTGCAGCCGGAATGCCTGCCGCTGCAGCTCGGCCGCCTCCGGTTCGTAGTGGTAGTCCAGGCCGGTCTCGCCGATGGCAGCGACGCGCGGATGCTCGAGTTCGGCCAGCAGCCAGTCGAGAGCCGGCGCGGCGCCGGGCTGGATGTCCAGCGGATGCACACCGACCGAACAGTGCACATCGGCATAACGCTCGGCCAGCGCCTTCACGGCCGCGGCGTTGTCCGCGCTCACACCGATGCAGAGGAAATGTCCGACGCCGCGCGCGCGCGCCGCCTCCAGCGCGGCATCGAGAGAGCCGCCGTGGGCAGCCAGGTCGAGGCGGTCGAGGTGGCAATGGGAGTCGACGAGCATGGCAAATCTACGAGGATGAGGAAGGTATGGCGGGCGCCAACGGGTTGGGTTACATCGTGTGGGTCGGGCGATCGGACTTCAACGCGCCGGCGAGGTAGGTCTCGATCTTGTTGCGGGCGGTGTTGTCACCCTCGTTGAACTGCACGCCTACACCGGCGGCGCGGTTGCCCTGGGCACCCTTCGGCGTGATCCAGACCACCTTGCCGGCCACCGGAATCTTCTCAGGCTCGTCCATCAGGTTCAGCAGCATGAACACTTCGTCACCGAGCTTGTAGCTCTTGTTGGTGGGGATGAACAGACCGCCGTTCCGGATGAAGGGCATGTAGGCGGCATACAGCACGGATTTGTCCTTGATGGTCAAGGACAGGATTCCGTTACGCGGACCCAGGTTCGGTGGCAGGCTCATGCGGTATTCCAATGCGGTAGTTGACGCGATTCTAGCCCGGCCCAGGCAGGCTTGCCCACTGCACGAGGAGAGCCTCGAGAAGCAGCACACGGTTCAGGTTGGCTTTGCCGAGAACCTTCTGCCGCTGCGCCAACAGCCAGTCCTGCATCGACAACAGCTTGGCCTGCGGAGTTTTGTCCGCCAGGTACTGGACGACCTTGCGCATGTCCGCCGGTCCGAGCCCGCCTTCATCACGGGTCAGTTGATAACGCAGCATCAGCTGCGCCCACTGGTGGAACCAGTCGAACAGCAGCTGCAGCGGTACGGCATTCCAACCCTCGGCCAACTGGCTGGCGCCCTGCTGCTGCTTGAGCAGCTTCTTCACCCCGTCGATGACCTGCGCGCGCAGCTCGAGCACACCCTGCCCATGCAGGCGCTTGGCCGCCAGCGGCGAGCCGCCGGCCAGCTCGAGCAGTTCGGTGAGCATCTCCGGCGTCGCCTCGGGGACGTTGGCGGAGAGCCAGGCCAGACTCTGCTCGGCACTCGGCAGCGGGCAGGCCTGCTGTACGCAGCGACTCTTGACCGTGGGCAGCAGGCGGCTGGGCTGATGGCTGATCAGCAGCAGCACGGTGTTTCCCGAGGGCTCCTCAAGGCTCTTGAGCAGCGCGTTGGCGGCGTTGAGGTTCATCGCCTCGACGGGCTCGACGAGGATCACCTTGCGCCCGCCGAGTTGCGCCGTCTGCACCACGAAGGACACCAGCTCGCGCACCTGGTCGACCTTGATCGGCTTGTCGGCCTCTTCGGGCTCCAGCACGAAATTGTCCGGGTGGGTGCCTGCCGCCAACAGATGGCAGGCCTTGCATTGACCACAGGCATCGGCGCCCTGCGGTTGCAGGCAGAGCAGCCGCGCCATCAGCCGCTCGGCGAAGGCGCGCTTGCCGATTCCGGCCGGGCCGTGCAGCAGATAGGCGTGCGCATGCTGGCTGCGCGTGGCCATCTGCTGCCACAACGCGGCCTGCCAGGGAAAGGCTTCAGCCACGGGCCAACTCCAGCAGCTCGGGCAGCAGCCCATCGAGCGCGCGCTGTACGGCGTCCAGCGGCTGCGCCGCGTCGACGATGCGGTAGCGCGCCGGCACGGCGGCGGCGCGGGTGAGATAGGCCTGGCGCACCGCCTCGAAGAAGCCACGGCCCTCCTGCTCGAAGCGATCGAGCCGGCCACGCGCGGCGGCACGCGAGAGGCCGATCTCCACCGGCAGGTCGAAGATCAGCGTCAGTTGCGGGCGCAACTCGCCCTGGACGAACGCCTCGAGCTCGGCAATACGCGCCGTGGACAAGCCGCGACCGCCGCCCTGGTAGGCGTAGGTGGCATCGGTGAATCGATCGCAGAGCACCACGCAACCGCGCGCCAGCGCCGGACGGATGACCTCGGCCAGATGCTGCGCGCGAGCGGCGAACACCAGCAGCAGCTCGGTATCGGCCGCCATGGGCTCGTCGCTGGGTGCCAGCAACAGCTCGCGAATGCGCTCGGCCAGCGGTGTGCCGCCCGGCTCGCGGGTCAGCAGCACTTCGACGCCGTTCGCCCGCAGACGCTCGGCGAGGTACTCGCGATTGGTACTCTTGCCGGCGCCTTCCGGGCCTTCCAGGGTGACGAACAGGCCGCTCACGGGGCTTCCTTCTGCTGGGATTGCGGGGGAACGGGAATTGGCGCCGGACTGGAACGGTAATCGGCGCGGCGCTTTAACTGGTACTCGCGTACCGCACGGTTGTGCGACTCCAGGTCATCGGAGAACAGGTGGCTACCATCGCCCCGCGCAACGAAGTACAGGCTGCTGCCGGGCTCCGGATGCAGGGCGGCGTGGATCGCCTCGCGGCCGACCAGAGAGATCGGCGTCGGCGGCAGCCCGGCGACCATGTAGGTGTTGTAGGGGTTGGCCTCGCGCAGATGGGCACGCGTCAGCTTGCCGTTGTAGCGCTCGCCCAGGCCGTAGATCACGGTCGGATCGGTCTGCAGCAGCATGCCTAGACCCAGGCGGCGGATGAACACGCCGGCGATCTGCCCGCGTTCGGATGGCACGCCGGTTTCCTTCTCCACCAGCGAGGCCATGATCAGCGCCTGGTAGGCGTCGGCGTACGGCAAGCCTTCGGCGCGCTGCGCCCATTCCTCGTCGAGCACCTGTTGCAGGCGCTGCCTGGCCTGCTTCAGCAGGTCGATGTCCTTGGTGCCGCGCACGTAGCGATAGGTGTCCGGGAAGAAGCGCCCTTCAGGATGTGCGCCGGATTCGCCCAGGCGCGCCATCAGTTCGCGGTCGTCCACGCCGGCGAGGGTCTGCTCCAGCTTGGTCTGCTTTTCCAGCGCCTGGCGCACCTGATGGAAATTCCAGCCCTCAACCAGCGTCAGGCTGTACTGAACGACCTCACCGTGCTGCCAAAGGCGAAGCAGATCCGCGGCGCTCATGCCCGGCGTGAGACGGTACTCGCCGCTGTGCAGGCTCTGTCCGGACAGATTGAAACGCCAGTAGAGGCGAAGCCAGAACGAATCGCGCAACACCGCTTCGCTCTCCAGCTCACCCAGCAGGCCACCTGGCGTGCTGCCGCTGGGCACCTCGAGCAGGCGCTCCTCGGCGAGGGCCAGCGGCTGCTGCAGCGCCTCGCGTTGCCGCCAGCCGCAGAAACCCAGCGCAAGACCGCCGAGCAATACGCCAACCTCGAGCAGAATCAACAATTTGCGTATCACGAATCAGAAATCCAGAAGCGTGCGGAGGATGCCCTGCAGTTTACGGGTGAGCGCTCCGGCGGACCAGACATGTCCCTCCAGACGGCGCACGGGCCAGATCCCGTACAGGCTGTTGCAGAGGAACACTTCGTCGGCAGCGAGCAACTCGTCGTAATCGACATCCCGGATCTCAACCACGATCTGCTGTTCCGCCGCCTGCTCCAGCACCCAGGCACGCATCACCCCGGCGACACCGCAGCGGCTCAGCTCGGCGGTAATCAATCGGCCCTCGCGGACCAGGAACAGGTTGCTGAAAACCCCCTCCACCACCCGTCCCGACATGTCCCGCATCAGCCCCTCGGCATAGCGCGGCTCCTGCCACTCGCCACGGGCGATGACCTGCTCGAGCCGGTTCAGGTGCTTCATACCGGCCAGCAACGGCTGCTCGGCGAGGCGCGTGCGACAGGGAAACAGCTCGACACCCTGAGAGACGTTGGCTTGCGCATAGGATGGCCAGGGACTGCCGAACAACAACCGGCGCGGCGTGGGCGCGCCAGGCGGCGCATAACCGCGGGCACCGTCGCCGCGGGTGACGACCAGTTTCGCGACGCCCTCGCCCAGCTGCGTGGCGAAAGCCAACAGCTCGGCGCGCAGCAGCGCCTGATCGAGGGGGATGGACAACCGTCGGCAGCCGTCGGCCAGCCGCGCCAGATGATGCTCGAGCAGACGTGGGCGTGCGCTGTGCACGGCGATGGTCTCGAAAAGCCCATCACCGTAGGCGAGGCCGCGATCCAGGCTGGACAGCGTCTCGCTGGGTCGACCGTCGACCCAGCGGAGCATCAGTCGGCGAACCGGCTGAACACCAGCGAGCCGTTGGTGCCGCCAAAGCCGAAGGAGTTGGTCAGTACGACGTCGATCGGCCGTGCCTTGGCCTGGTTCGCCACGAAATCGAGGTCGCAGCCCTCGTCCGGTTCGTCCAGGTTGATGGTTGGCGGTGCGACCTGGTCGCGGATCGCCAGCACGCTGAAGATCGCCTCGACCGCGCCCGCCGCACCCAGCAGGTGACCGGTCATGGACTTGGTCGAACTGACCGACAGCGCGTAGGCGTGATCGCCGAAGACGCTCTTGATCGCCATCGCCTCGGCGAGATCGCCAGCCGGCGTGGAAGTGCCGTGGGCATTGATGTACTGCACCTGCTCCGGATTCAGCGAAGCGTCGCGCAGCGCGTTGCGGATGCAGCGGGCGGCACCGGCGCCATCATCGGGCGGCGAAGTCATGTGGTAGGCGTCGCCACTCATGCCGAAGCCGACCAGCTCGGCATAGATGGTCGCGCCGCGCGCCTTGGCATGCTCCAGCTCTTCCAGCACCAGCGCGCCGGCACCGTCGGACAGCACGAAGCCGTCCCGGCCCTTGTCCCAGGGACGGCTGGCGCGCTGCGGATCGTCATTGCGCGTGGACAGAGCCCGCGCGGCGGCGAACCCGCCGATGCCCAGGCCACTGGCGGCCATTTCCGAGCCGCCGGCGATCATCACGTCGGCTTCGCCATAGGCGATGTTCCGCGCGGCCATGCCGATGCAATGGGTGCCGGTGGTACAAGCGGTGGCGATGGCGTAGTTCGGCCCCTGGATACCCAGATGGATGGACAGGAAGCCGGACACCATGTTGATGATCGACCCGGGCACGAAGAACGGCGAAATGCGCCGCGGCCCCTGTTCGATCAGCGATTTGCAATTGTTCTCGATGTTGGTCAGGCCGCCGATACCGGAGCCCATGGCCACGCCGATACGCTCACGATTGGCATCGGTGACCTCCAGCCCGGAATCGCGAACCGCCTGGAAGCTGGCGGCCAGTCCGTACTGGATGAACAGGTCGATCTTGCGAGCTTCCTTGGCCGAGAGGTATTCCTCGACATTGAAATTCCTCACCGAGCCCCCGAAACGGGTGCTGTAGGCGGAAAGGTCCATGTGCTCGATGGGAGCGATGCCACTGCGGCCGGCGAGAATTCCTTCCCAGCTGCTCGGCACATCGGTCCCCAGCGGTGACAACATACCCACACCGGTGACCACGACGCGTCTGCGCGACACTGCTATATCCTCTTCTTATCGTGCGCCCTGGAATGGCGCTTAAAGAAAAGCCGCACGCCCCGAAAGGCAGTGCGGCTTTTCCCAGTCGGAAAGTCGACGATTACGAGATCACTGCGCGTGCGCGTTGATGTAATCGATGGCTTCCTGAACAGTGGTGATCTTCTCAGCTTGCTCGTCCGGGATCTCGGTCTCGAATTCCTCTTCCAGAGCCATCACCAGCTCGACGGTGTCAAGAGAGTCCGCGCCCAGGTCTTCGACGAAGGAAGCACTGTTGGTCACTTCCTCTTCTTTGACGCCGAGTTGCTCAGCGACGATTTTCTTGACGCGTTCTTCGATGGTGCTCATGTTTTGTTTTCACTCCTAGTGGACAAGTCCCGGCAGCTGGGCTGCGGGTAAGTGTATAGAAAGGGTTTTCCGCTTTTCAAGCTGAACGCCACCGACCTTCCCTGAGCCGCACGACGCCGCCTATTCTACCAGCGATAATTGGGAGCGGATTCTAGACCGTTCCTGTGACAGATTCCTTAAGGATTCCGTCACATTAGCTCATGTACATGCCGCCGTTGACCGGAATGGTCGCACCAGTGACATAGGACGCGCCATCCGACGCAAGGAAAGCCACGACCTTGGCGATTTCCTCGGCTTGCCCCAGACGGCCCAGCGGAATCTGCCCAAGCAACGCGTCACGTTGCGCTTCCGGCAGTTCACGGGTCATGTCGGTATCGATGAAACCCGGCGCTACCGCATTGACGGTAATCGCCCGCGAACCGACTTCACGCGCCAGCGCGCGACCAAACCCCTCGAGACCGGCTTTGGCTGCGGCATAGTTGGCCTGGCCACCGTTGCCCATGGCGCCGACGACCGAACCGATATTGATGATACGGCCCCAACGCGCCTTGGTCATACCGCGCAGAACGGCCTTGGAGAGACGGAACAGGCTGTTGAGGTTGGTATTGATGACCTCGAACCACTCATCGTCCTTCATGCGCAACATCAGATTATCACGCGTGATCCCTGCGTTATTGACGAGGATCGATGGCTGGCCGAGATGCTGCTGAATGTGTTCCAGGGTGCTCGAGACCGAGTCGCTGTCGGTTACGTCGAGGACCAGGCCAGCGCCTTCGATACCGTTCTGCTTGAGCGTTTCGGCGATGCGTTCGGCGCCGGCGGGCGACGTCGCAGTGCCAATGACGATCGCACCCTGGCGACCCAACTCGAGGGCGATGGCCTGGCCGATACCGCGACTCGCGCCGGTAACCAGCGCCACCTTACCTTGCAAACTCATACTCTTCTCCATGCTCAGGCCAGCGCTGCGCGCGTCGCAGCGAAGGCTTCGGGGGTATCCAGGTTATGCGTGCGGAGGTCTTTCACGCAGCGCTTGTTCAGGCCGCTCAACACCTTGCCAGGACCACATTCGACAAGATCGGTCACGCCCTGTCCTCCCAATCGAACGATGGACTCGACCCAGCGGACCGGGCTGTACAGCTGCGCCAGCAAGTCCCGCTGAAGCGTTTCCAAATCGACAGGCACCGCCGCACTGACGTTCTGCACCAGGGGAATGCTCGGCGCCTGCCAGGCAATCGCCTGAACCGACTCGGCAAAGCGCTCGGCAGCCGGTCGCATCAGCTCGCAGTGCGACGGAACGCTCACCGGCAGCGGCAGCGCGCGCTTCGCGCCACGGGCCTTGCAGGCTTCCATGGCGCGCGCCACGGCAGCCGCACCGCCCGCGATCACGACCTGGCCGGGAGCATTGAAATTCACCGCGCTGACCACTTCGCCCTGTGCCGCTTCGGCACAGGCAGCCAGAACGTCGGCGTCGTCCAGACCGATGATCGCCGCCATCCCGCCCTGCCCGGCCGGCACTGCCTGCTGCATCAACTGTCCACGACGCTCGACCAGCTTCACCGCTGCGGCGAACGGCAGGCTACCGGCAGCCACCAGGGCGGAATACTCGCCGAGGCTGTGCCCGGCAACGAAGGCGGGCGTGGCGCCACCCTCGGCCAGCCAAAGGCGCCAGAGCGCGATCGATGCCGCGAGGATGGCCGGCTGGGTTTTGTCGGTTTCGTTGAGACGCTCCACAGGACCCTGCTGGATCAACGCCCAGAGGTCATAGCCGAGGGCATCGGACGCTTCGGCGAAAGTCTGCAGAACGGTTCCCGCCTGTGCGCCGTGCTCAGCCAGCATGCCGAGCGACTGCGAGCCTTGACCGGGAAATACGAATGCGAGGGGTGCGGACATTGCAACGGGCCCTTTTTGAATCTCTTATCGGAAAAACGCCCGACATGCAGTCCGCTTGCCGGCGTCGCGAATCATCTTTGGATGTCAGAGGATCGAAAACGGTCACACATCCTACAGCAACAGATCTTCGAGGCGCCCATGCAGACGGCGAGGCAGGTTCTCCCGCACCTCCACGACCGCGCGGCGAATAGCGCTCTGAAAACCCTCCTGCCCGGCAGAGCCATGACTTTTCACCACGATGCCCTGCAACCCGAGGAAGCTCGCGCCATTGTGCCGGGCGGGCGCCAACTCGGCCTGCAGCCGGCGCAGGAGCGGCAAGGCGAGAACCCCCACCAGTCGTGAGGTGACGCCCGATCGAAACAGCGCTTCGAGCCGCGACGACACGAGCGAAACCAGGCCCTCGCTGGACTTGAGCAGGATATTGCCAACGAAACCGTCGCACACCACCACATCGGCTTCTCCACGATAGAGACCGTCACCCTCGACGTAACCGATGAAGTTGAGCCCTTCCTCTTTCTGCAGCAGGCTGGCGGCCAGCTTGACCTGCTGGTTGCCCTTGATCTCTTCGGTACCGATGTTGAGCAGCGCAACACGCGGATGCGGAGTGCCCAGGGCCTCGGCGGCGACCACGCCCATCACGGCGAACTGATAGAGGTGCTCGGCCGAACAATCGACGTTCGCACCCAGGTCGAGCAGATGACAGCTTCCGGTGCGGGTAGGAATGGCGGTGACCATCGCCGGACGATCGATACCCGGAAGAGTCTTCAAGAGGTGACGCGACAGCGCCATCAGCGCACCGGTGTTGCCGGCGCTGACACAGGCCTGAGCGTATCCGTCGCGCACCAACTCCAGAGCGACGCGCATGGACGAATCAGGCTTGCCACGCAATGCCTGGGACGGGCGTTCGTTGGTACCGACAACTTCCCCGGCATGCTTTATGTGCAGACGCGAGCGATCGACACCCGGATGGCGTGCAATGATTTCTTCGAGGAGAGCGGTCTGGCCAACGAGGACCACGTGAAGCGAGGGGGATTCAACCAGGCAGGCGATGCTGGCTGGAACAATGAAGCGGGGACCGAAGTCCCCACCCATTGCATCAATCGCGATGATCGGAGCGGACAAGATTACTCGTCGGCGCCCTTGTCGATCACTTTGCGACCGCGGTACACACCTTCCGGGGAAACGTGGTGACGCAGGTGAACTTCACCGGTGGTCTTTTCCACGGACAGGGCGTTCGACTCGAGACCGTCGTGCGAACGACGCATGTCACGGGCGGAACGGGATTTTTTGTTCTGCTGAACAGCCATACTGATTTAACTCCTAAACGTTTGGGTCACGCTTCAACTGGGCCAGTACGCTGAACGGGTTGGACCGCGAAACCTCGTCCTCGCTCGGTTCAGGCTCATCGAGCCCCGCCGGCGGCTGGCAATCTTCATGGACCGGAACGATAGGCAAGGCGAGCAGCAACTCATCCTCAACCAGCGTCAGCAGATCCAGGGGCTCCTCCCCCACCTCCAGCGCGTCATAGCCTTTCGGCACTGACTGGTCGGAAGCCCCTTCCTTGACCACGGCGTAAATGTATTCGCCATGGATCGGCAGAGCGGAGATCTCCAGACAACGCTGGCAGATCATCTTTACCTCAGCGCTGAACTCGCTGCGAATGAACGCAGCGCGACGCTCGTTGCGATCAAACACCAGCTTGACATGCACCGTACCGGCGTTATCAGCGAGTTGAGCGCTCAGACGCGGCAAGCTTGCCTGCTGCAGATCACCCTCAAGGGTGGTACCGCGATCTGCAAGCTTGCGTGGATCAACCTGAGGTGGAATCGGCCCATTCAACATAGGCGCGAGATTCTAGGGATGTAGGTCGTCGCTGTCAAAGAAAATCCACCCTGTCCGCTCTCGGATGCGATCGTTAGAATCCCGGCGAACAACAGGAGAAAACGCATGCTGCCCTTGGTTCTCGCATCCAGCTCCGCCTACCGCCGCGAATTGCTCGAACGTCTGCGCCTGCCATTCAGTTGGTCCGCGCCGGCGATCGACGAAACCCGGCGACCTAACGAGGAAGGCGAAGCCCTGGTACTGCGCCTTGCCGAGGAAAAAGCGCGCGCCCTCACCCACCTGCACCCCCAACACCTGATCATCGGCTCGGACCAAGTGGCCGTTTTGGACGGACAGATTCTTGGCAAACCGATGAGTTTCGCTCGCGCCCAGGCGCAACTGCGTGGCGCCAGCGGCAGCAGCGTGGTGTTTCTCACCGGGGTGGCCCTGCTCAACACCGCCACCGACGAATGCCAGGTGGATTGCGTGCCGTTCACCGTGCACTTTCGCGAACTCGACGACGAACGGATCGAGCGCTATCTGGAAGCCGAAAGGCCCCTTGACTGCGCCGGTAGCTTCAAATCGGAAGGATTGGGCGTCAGCCTGTTTCGGGCGACCGAAGGCAGCGACGCGACGAGCCTGGTCGGACTGCCACTGATTCGCCTGGTGGACATGCTGCTGACCGAAGGCGTTCGGATTCCGTGATCCGCACGCCCTAGCCATATAAGAAGCAGCGATCAGCGCAGCGAAGGACCCTGGAAGCCCATCCACATCGCCAGATTGTCGGCGACGCTGGCACCGATCTTCTTGGCGAAACGGTCGAAAGGCGTTTCCTCGACGGTGTAATCCTTTATTTCCTTCTCGCCGATGACTTCGCGCGCAACGTAACTGGTGCTGCCAAGGCCATCGATCAGGCCCAGTTGCAGCGCCTGTTCTCCCGACCAGATCAGACCGGAAAACAGTTCCGGATGATCCTTGTCCTTCAAGCGGTCGCCACGCCCCTTCTTCACGCTGTCGATGAACTGGCGATGGGTCGTCTGCAACACGCCCTGCCAGAACTCGGCTTCATCCGCCTTGGGTGGCTGGAAGGGATCGAGAAACGCCTTGTGCTCGCCGGAGGTGTAGACGCGACGATCGACCCCCAGCTTCTCCATGGTTCCCACGAAACCGAAACCCGCGGCAGTGACACCGATGGAGCCTACCAGACTGGATTTATCGGCGTAGATCTCGTCGGCCGCACTGGCGATGTAATAGGCACCGGAGGCGCCCAGGTCGGAAATGACCGCATAGACCTTGGTCGCAGGCTTGTCGGCGCGCAGGCGACGGATTTCGTCATAGATATAGCCGGACTGCACCGGGCTGCCGCCTGGACTGTTGATGCGCAGGATCACACCCTTGGTGCTTTCGTCCTCGAAAGCGGCGCGCAGGCTGCCAATGATGTTGTCTGCGCTGGCGGCCTCCTTGTCGGCGATCATCCCGCGCACATCGACCACCGCGGTATAGCTGCCGCTGGACGATCCGGCCTTGCGCAAGTTGAGCATCGGCGAAAACAGCGCCAGCATGCCGAACAGGTAGACGAAGGTCAGCAGCTTGAAGAAGATGCCCCAGCGGCGCGAGCGGCGCTGCTCCTGGACACTGGCGAGCAGTGCCTTTTCCAGCAGCTTCCAGCTCTTTTCGTCGACCGTGGAAGCCGAAGCCTTCCAATCATCCGACATTCTCGTACTCCTTGATCAGTGAGCCATTGGCGACGCCGTCGAACCAGCGGCGCAGTTCGGAAAACTCGTTGATGGCGAGCTTGGGAGCAAACGCGAGCAGCTCGCTCAGCGATTGGGCACCGTAGCCGACCGCCACCGAATCGATGCCCGCGCGGCGCGCCATGTCCAGATCGAACGACGAATCGCCGACCATCAGCGCCTTTTCCGGCGGCACGCCGCAGTGGGCAAGGATCTCGTTGAGCATCAGCGGATCGGGCTTGCTGGCCGTTTCATCGGCGCAGCGGGTGATCTCAAAGTAATCCAGCCAGCCATGCCCCGCCAGCACCCGATCCAGCCCACGGCGGCTCTTGCCGGTGGCGACCGCCATGCGCAGGCCACGCCGGCGAAACGACTCCAGACACTCGACCACCCCAGAAAACAAAGGAGATGGACGCATGTCCAGCGCCATGTAGCGCTCGGCGTAACGCTGCCGGAACACTTCCACCCGGCCGACCTCGACCAGCTCCGGATAAAGCGTGGCAATAGCCTCCGGAAGACCGAGCCCGATTATGCCCTTGATCGCCTCGTCACTGCGTTCGCCCAACCCGTCAAGACTCGCCGCCGCGCGCATCGAATCGACGATACGACCGATGGAATCGCACAAGGTGCCGTCCCAGTCGAAGATCAGCAGTTCGTAATCAGGCACCCAGGCGCTCCAAGGTGCGCCCCCAGACTTCATCCACCTCGGCCTCGACCTTCAACTCGCCACCCTCGGGCAGCGGCACGGTCAGCGCATAGGCATGCAGGAACAGCCGCTTGCCGCCCATTTCGCGGATCTCGCGGGTGAACTCCTCATCGCCGTACTTGCTGTCGCCCGCGATCGAGTGCCCCGCGTGCTTGGCATGAACGCGAATCTGGTGAGTGCGACCGGTGATGGGGCTGGCCTCGACGAGGGTGGCGAACTCGCCGAAGCGACGCAGCACACGAAACACCGTGAGCGCTTCCTTCCCCTCGGGATTGACCTCGACCATGCGCTCGCCGGACCGCAGGTTGTTCTTCAGCAAGGGTGCGCTGATCTTCTTCTTCGCCGCCGGCCAGTTGCCGCGCACCAGCGCCATGTAGCGCTTGTCGACACCGTCGCCGCGCAACGCCTCGTGCAGGTGACGCAGCATGCTGCGCTTCTTGGCGATCATCAGAAGGCCGGAGGTATCGCGATCCAGCCGATGCACCAGCTCGATGTCCTTGGCGTCGGGACGCAACTGGCGGAATGCCTCGATCACGCCATAGCTCAATCCGCTGCCGCCGTGCACGGCGATGCCGGCCGGCTTGTTCAGCACGATCAGGGCCTTGTCTTCGTAGACGATGGCTTTTTCGAGACGCTCGAGCAAACCCAGCGCCAAAGGCGCGGGCTCGTCCCGCTCGGCCATGCGTAGCGGCGGCACGCGCACGACATCCCCGGCCTGCAGCTTGTATTCGGGCTTGATCCGCCCCTTGTTCACACGCACTTCGCCCTTGCGAAGAATGCGGTAAATCAGGGTCTTGGGAACGCCCTTGAGCTGAGTGCGAAGAAAGTTGTCTATACGTTGGCCGGCAAATTCCGGCGAGACCTCCAGCAGTTGAACGCCAGTGGTCGGTTGGGCGGGAGTCGTCATCGCGCAATGATAGCAATTTTTCATGGAATTGAAGCACTTAATGATTACTGCTATAGTCCCGAACGCCGCCAAAAGCGGCCACGGCCTGGTGGACACCCGCTGAATCGTTCGTCCACCGCCGCTAGCAACCCATGCCAGGACGTGAGGCCGTCCGACGAAGTTACCCGCCGTATTGTCGCGAGTAGCTCGAAACCCAGCCTTGAGCCCATACGCGCTGCCCCGTAGGAGCATCGCGATAAATGAAAACCCGCTGCGGATTCTGCGAGCGGCACCCGATTTTCAAGGGATACGTGTAGGGTGGAGATGCACAATCATCGGACTGCGTAGCTTCAGGCTTTATTCAAGACGCTTCATCTCGTCCGCTGTCGATGATTGATTCCTCCTCCTGACAAAGTGCTTTTGTTCCGACAGAAGCAGGAGACGTCGTCGCGAACCCGGCCCCATTGGCCTGGCATCGCTGGACACTACAGCGGTAAGCCGCTGTTGACGCGCACCTGACACCGACCGCGAGAGTCGTGTGTGCCGAACGCCGTTTCCGGCAGCCCGGAAACCGAACGGTATTACATGAAAAGAATGCTGATTAACGCGACTCAACCCGAAGAGTTGCGTGTCGCGCTGGTAGATGGCCAGAAACTCTACGACCTCGACATCGAATCGGGCGCCCGTGAGCAGAAGAAGGCAAACATCTACAAAGGCCGAATCACCCGCGTAGAACCCAGCCTGGAAGCCGCCTTCGTCGACTTCGGCGCCGATCGCCACGGCTTCCTGCCCCTCAAGGAAATTTCCCGCGAATACTTCAGCAAGGCCCCCGAAGGCCGCGTGAACATCAAGGAAGTCCTCAAGGAAGGCCAGGAAGTCATCGTCCAGGTCGAGAAAGAAGAACGCGGCAACAAGGGCGCTGCCCTGACCACCTTCATCAGCCTGGCCGGTCGTTATCTGGTGCTGATGCCGAACAACCCCCGTGCCGGCGGCATCTCCCGCCGCATCGAAGGCGAAGAGCGCAATGAACTGCGTGAAGCGCTGAACGGCCTCGACGCCCCCGCGGACATGGGCCTGATCGTACGCACCGCCGGCCTCGGCCGCTCCAGCGAAGAACTGCAATGGGACCTCGACTACCTGCTGCAACTCTGGACCGCGATCAAGGAAGCCTCGGTAGGCCGTAGCGCACCTTTCCTGATCTATCAGGAATCCAACGTCATCATCCGCGCCATTCGCGACTACCTGCGCCAGGACATCGGCGAAGTGCTGGTCGACAGCGTCGAAGCCCAGAACGAAGCGCTGAGCTTCATCCAGCAGGTGATGCCGCAATACGCCAGCAAGATCAAGCTGTATGAAGACAGCGTTCCGCTGTTCAACCGCTTCCAGATTGAGAGCCAGATCGAAACCGCCTTCCAGCGCGAAGTGAAGCTGCCGTCCGGCGGTTCCATCGTCATCGACCCGACCGAGGCCCTGGTGTCCATCGACATCAACTCGGCGCGTGCGACCAAAGGCGGCGACATCGAAGAAACCGCCCTGCAGACCAACCTGGAAGCGGCCGAAGAGATCGCCCGCCAGTTGCGCCTGCGCGACATCGGCGGCCTGATCGTCATCGACTTCATCGACATGACCCCGGCGAAGAACCAGCGCGCCGTGGAAGAAAAAGTCCGCGAAGCCCTCGAAGCCGACCGCGCACGCATCCAGATCGGTCGCATCTCGCGTTTCGGCCTGCTGGAAATGTCGCGTCAGCGCCTGCGTCCGTCGCTGCGTGAAACCAGCGGCATCGTCTGCCCGCGCTGCAACGGCCAGGGCATCATTCGCGACGTCGAATCGCTGTCGCTGGCGATCCTGCGCCTGATCGAAGAAGAAGCCCTGAAGGACCGCACAGCTGAAGTCCGCGCCCGCGTTCCGTTCCAGGTAGCCGCTTTCCTGCTCAACGAGAAGCGCAACGCGATCACCAAGATCGAGCTGCGTACCCGTGCACGCATCTTCATTCTGCCGGACGACCACCTGGAAACCCCGCACTTCGAAGTGCAGCGCCTGCGCGACGACAGCCCCGAGCTGCTCGCCGGCCAGTCAAGCTACGAAATGGCCGCGGTTGAGGAAGAGGAAGTCCAGCCGGTCAGCGCCACGCGCACCCTGGTTCGCCAGGAAGCAGTGGTCAAGACCGTTTCCCCCGAGCGCCCTGCCCCGGCACCGAGCGCTCCGGTCGCTGCCGCACAACCGGTCGCCAGCGCGCCAGAACCGAGCCTGTTCAAGGGCCTGGTGAAGTCCCTGGTCAGCCTGTTCGCCGGCAAGGAAGAACCCGTCGCCCAGCCCACCGAGCAGAAGCCCGCTGCGCAGCGTCCGCAGCGCAGCGACGAACGCCGCAATGGTCGTCAGCAGAACCGTCGTCGCGACGGTGGCCGTGACAACCGCGAGCCGCGTGAAGCGCGCGCCAATAGCGAAGAGCGCAAACCGCGCGAAGAACGCCAGCCCCGCGAGGACCGCGCACCGCGCGAAGAGCGTGCCCCTCGTGAAGAACGCGCACCTCGTGAAGCCCGCGAGCCACGTGAGGGCCAGGAAACCCGCCGCGAGCGCACGCCGCGCGAGCCGCGTGAAGCCCGTGGTGGCGAAGAGCGTCCGACCCGCGAACTGCGTGAGCCACGCGAGCCGCGTGAAGCCCGCGAGCCGCGTGAACTGCGTGAGCCCCGCGAGCCGCGTGAAGCCCGTGAACCGCGTGAAGAGCGCCAGCCACGCGAGGCCGGCGAAGGCCGTCGTGAACGCACCGAGCGCGCCCCGCGTGAAGAGCGTCAACCGCGCGCCGAGCAGCCGGTGGTGGCCGACGAGGAACTGCTGAGCAGCGAAGAAGTGGTAGAGGAAAGCAACGAAGGCAGCGATGACGACCGTCCGCGTCGCCGTTCGCGTGGCCAGCGTCGCCGCAGCAACCGCCGTGAGCGTCAGCGTGACGCCAATGGCGAGATCATCGAGAACGCCGAGGAAGGTGAAAGCGCGGAAACGTCGAACAATGCGCCTGCCGCTGCCGACATTGCCGTCGCGGCTGCCGTGGCCAGCTCGCTGGCTGCAGCGCCTGCCGAAGGCGACGAGCCGGAAAGCACTCCGGCCCAGGTCGAGGCTGCGCCTGTCGCCGACGACGCACCGGTTGCCGAAACCACCTACGTCCAGCCCATCGCCGAAGTCAGCGAGCCTGTTGCCGTGGAAGCTGCCGAAGCATCGGCGCAGACCCAGGACAGCGAGCTGCCCGCTCCGGTCGAAGCAGAACCACTGGCGAGCGAAGCACCCGCCGCCGTCGAGCAGATCGTCGAGCCGGTCAGCGAGCCCGTCGTCGAAGCCCAGGCGCAGAGCGAGGCGGCCACCGTCGAAGCGGTCGCGCCGGTCATCGAAGCCCCGCAGGCTGAAAGTATCGTGGTCGAACAGGCGGCCGGCGGGCGCGCACCGAACGATCCGCGTGAAGTGCGTCGCCGTCGCCTGGAAGCCGAGCGTCTCGCGCGTGAAGCTGCCGAAGCCGCCACCGTCGGCGAAACCGCCTCGCAGGTCGAAGTGCCCTCGGTCGGCGAAGCACAGCCCGAGCCGGTCGCCGAGTACGCGTCCGAGCTGGGTCAGGCGCCGGTCGCTGCCGAGCCGATGATCGAGGCCGAAGAACCGGCCGCACCGGTCGAAGCCATCCAGCCGGTGGCCGAGACCGAGATCGAAGTCGCCCCGCAAACGTTGGAAGCGCAAGCCGAACAGGCCGCTACCCGTGCACCGGAGCCGACCGAGGTCGAAGCCCAGAACGAAGACGAGGACAAACCGAAGGTTTGATCGAGTCCGAGTAACGAAAAAGGGGATGCCATTGGCATCCCCTTTTTTTATTTCTCCGGCGGACGGTGCGCCAGACGCCAGGAGGCATCGCGATGAACGGACGAAGTCAGAGCAGGTTCGGTTCCATTTCCAGCTCGACGCCGAAACGCTCGGCGATATCCGCCTGGATGCTTCGTGCCAGCGCCAGCAACTGATTGCCGCTGGCCGCGCCGTAGTTCACCAACACCAGGGCCTGCAGACGGTGCACACCGGCATCGCCCTCGCGGAAGCCTTTCCAGCCGGCGCGATCGATCAGCCAGCCGGCCGCCAACTTCACCTGGCCATCGGGCTGCGCGAACGCCACCAGATCGGCATGCTCGGCACGAAGGCGGGCGGCCTGCTCGGCGCTCACCAGCGGGTTCTTGAAGAAGCTGCCGGCGTTGCCAAGCACGGCGGGATCGGGCAGTTTCTCGCGGCGAATGGCGCAGACCGCGCGGCTGACGTCCGCCGGCGTCGGCGCACTGACGCCCTGCTCCGCCAGCTTCTGCCGCAACGGGCCGTAATCGAGGTGCAGGATTGCGGTACGACTCAGGGCGAAACGCACGCGCAGGATCAGCCAGCGCCCGCTTTCGCGCTTGAAGCGGCTGTCCCGGTAGCCGAAGGCGCACTCGTCCAGGCTGAATTCGCGCAGTTCGCCGGTCTGCCGATCCAGCGCGGTCAGGCCGGCGAACACGTCCTTGATCTCGACGCCGTAGGCGCCGATGTTCTGCATCGGCGCGGCGCCGACCGTGCCGGGAATCAGGCTGAGGTTTTCCACGCCGGCCAGGCCCATGTCCAGGGTGGCAAGGACGAAGTCGTGCCAGGGTTCGCCGGCCTCCGCCTCGACCAGCACGTGCTGGCCATCGTCGACCAGTACACGAATGCCCCGGCTGGCCAGGCGCAGCACCAGCGCATCGACATCGCCAGTCAGCAGCAGATTGCTGCCGCCTCCGATGGGCAGCAGAGGCAGCCCCTCGTGCGCGGCGATCCGCAACGCCTCGCGCACCTCGTCATCGTTTCGCGCGTCGGCGAACAGCCGCGCCCGCACGTCGACGCCAAAGGTATTGAAGGGTTTGAGCGAAACATCGTGCTGCAGCGACAGGCTCACAACTGTGCCCTCAGGTCGGCGAGCAAGGCGGCACCGGCGCACTCGATGAGGTCGAGCACATGGTCGAAACCCTCGGCGCCGCCGTAATAGGGATCGGGAACGTCCTGTTCGGCCTGGCCGCAACGGCGCAGGAAAAGATCGAGTTCCGCCCGCGACGTGGCGGGGCGCTGCGCCTGCAGGTCGCGCAGGTTGCTCCGGTCCATCGCCAGGATCAGGTCGAAACGCTGGAAGTCGGCGACCTCGAACTGGCGGGCGCGGAGATCGTCGAGCACATAGCCCCGCTGCCGGGCCGCACGCGCGGTACGGCTGTCGGGCGCCTTGCCGACGTGCCAGTCGCCGGTGCCGGCGGAGTCGACCACGATCTCGTCCTGCAGACCGGCAGCGCGCACCTGATGACGGAACACTCCCTCCGCGGTCGGGGAACGGCAGATGTTGCCGAGGCACACGAACAGCACCTTCACGGCTCAGCCTCCCAGCAGACGGCGAACCCGCTGCAGGTCTTCCGGCGTATCCACCCCGGTGGGCGGCGCCTCCAGCGCATCGCCGACATGGATACGCACCCCGTGCCAGAGCGCACGCAGCTGCTCCAGTGACTCGGCGCTTTCCAGCCAGCAAGGGCCCCAGGCGACGAAATCGAAGAGGAAACTGGCGCGATAGGCATAGATACCAATGTGGCGGCGGTAGGGAATTCCTTCCGGCAGCTGTTCGCGGCTGGTGGCGAAGGCGTCTCGGGCCCACGGCAGCGGCGCGCGGCTGAAGGTCAGCGCGAGGCCGTCGAGGTCGCTGACGACCTTGACCACGTTGGCGTTAAACAGGGACGCGACGTCCAGAATAGGCTCGGCCAGGGTGGCGATTCCCGCCTCGGGATGCGCCGCGAGGTTGCTCGCGACCTGGTCGATGATCGCGGGCGGAATCAGCGGCTCGTCGCCCTGCACGTTGACCACGATGGCGTCGTCGGCCAGGCCGAGCTGCACCGCCACCTCGGCCAGGCGGTCGGTGCCGGAATTGTGGTCGGCGCGGGTCAGCAGCACCTCGGCGCCGAAGGCGCGACAGGCCGCGACGATGCGCTCGTCGTCGGTGGCGATCACCACTCGCCGGGCCGCGCTCTTGCGTGCCTGCTCCCAAACGTGACGGACCATCGGCTTGCCGGCGATCTCCTGCAGCGGCTTGCCAGGCAGGCGGCTGGAGGCATAGCGCGCCGGGATGACCACGGTGAAATCGGCAGTCATCTTACTTGTCCAGGCGCTCGTCGACGTTAAGGCTGCGCGCTTCGCTTTCCAGCATCACCGGGATGCCGTCGCGGATCGGATAGGCCAGGCCGGCGCCCTTGCTGATCAGCTCGGTCTTGTCCTCGCTGAGCTTCAGCGGGCCCTTGCAGACCGGGCAGGCCAGGATGTCGAGCAGTTTTAGGTCCATGGGAAGTTCCTCGGGAGTCAGAGACGTTCGGGTAGCAGGTGCGCCAGTCGGGAATCGAACCAGGCGATGAAGGCGCAGGAAGGCTGCGCCTCGACCGCCAGGTACCACCAGTCCTCGGCGGCGAAGTCACGACATTTCACCGCGTCCTTCTCGGTCATCAGCAGTGGCAATGCGGGGCTGAACTGCAGTTGCTCCGCCGTGTAGCGGGCGTGGTCGGCGAAGGCGTGCTCGATGGGGCGCCAGTTTAGCGCCTCGAGGGTGGCGAAGAAACGCCGGGGGTTGCCGATGCCGGCCAGGGCATGCAGCGCCTGCCCCGGCGGAAAATGATCGAGCGGACGATGTTCGCCACTGCGCAGGTTGACCAACGCCGAAGGACGCAACTGCAGGGCGAAACCCTCGGCGGTGTCCTCGCCGGCACCGTTGAACAGCACCGCGTCGACCTCGGCGAGACGCTCGGCCGGCTCGCGCAGCGGACCGGCGGGCAGGCAGCGACGGTTGCCGAGACCACGCGCGGTGTCGATCAGCACCAGTTCGAGGTCGCGCGCCAGGCGGTAATGCTGCAGGCCATCGTCGCAGAGGATCAGGTCGGGCGCTTCGTCGTCCATCAGCGCGCGTACCGCGCGCGCGCGGTCGGGATCGATCACCAGTGCCACGCCGCTGCGCTGGACGATCATCAGCGGCTCGTCGCCGGCCTGCTCGGCGCTCTGCCCGGCACGCACGCGCCAGGGCAGATGCGGCGGACGGGCACCGTAACCGCGGCTGACCACGCCGACGCGCAGGCCGCGCGCGCGGCAGTGCTCGATCAGCCAGAGGATCATCGGCGTCTTGCCGGTGCCACCCACCGTGACGTTGCCGACCACGATCAAGGGTACCGGCGCCCGGTAGATCGAGCCCTCGCCGGCGAGAAAACGCGCGCGCTTACGCCGCACCACGCCCCGGTAGAGCGCCTCCAGCGGACGCAGCAGTGCCAGCGCCGGATGATCGCGATACCAGGCGTCGAGCAAAATATCGCGCAGGGCCATCAGGGTTTCGCCGTGGCCTCGACCGTGGTCAGGCGCAGATGGGAGAAGCCGAGCTTGCCGGCAGCATCCATCGCGGTGATGACTGCCTGGTGCGGTGTCTTGCCGTCGGCGCTGATGGTCAGCGGCAGGCTGTTGTCACCGGCGGATTCCTTCTGCAGCGCGGTCATCAGGCCGTCCAGGTCGTTTTTCAGCAACGCCTGGCCGTTCAGTGCATAGCTGCCTGAGGCGTCGATGAGGATTTCCATCTGCTTGAGCTCGGAGGGCGTGGTCTGCTCGCCACTGACCGCCTCGGGCAGATCGACCTTGAGGTTGGTCTCGCGGGTGAAGGTGGTGGTAACCACGAAGAACAGCAGTAGGATGAACACCACGTCGATCAGCGACGTCATGTTGATGTCGATGCTCTCCCGCCTGCGGAGTCTGCGAAACTTCACGCCTTGCCCTCGTTGAAGTCGACGTCGCGATCACCGTGCACCACCTCGACCAGCTTGATCGCCTCCTGCTCCATGCCGACTACCAGTTCGTCGACGCGACGCACCAGGAAGCGGTGGAAGAACAGCGCCGGGATGGCCACCATCAGGCCGGCCGCGGTGGTCACCAGCGCCTTGCCGATGCCGCCGGCGAGACCGGCGGCGTTGGTCTGGCCGGCGGCATTGAAGGCGCTGAATATCTCGATCATGCCGAGCACGGTGCCCAGCAGGCCGAGCAACGGCGCCATGCCGGCGATGGTGCCGAGGGTGTTGAGGTAGCGTTCCAGCTCGTGGATCACCCGCGAGGCCGCCTCCTCGATGCTTTCCTTCATGATCTCGCGACCGTGCTTGGAATTGGCCAGGCCGGCGGCGAGCACTTCACCCAGCGGCGAAGAGGCGCGCAGCTCCTTGAGCCGCAGGCTGCCCAGTTGGCCTTCCTGGATCCAGCGCCAGACCTGACCGACCAGGTGAGGCGGCGAGACGCGGCTCGCCCGCAGGGTCCAGAGACGTTCGGCAGCGATGGCCAGCGCGACCACGGAGCTGAGGATGATGGGCAGCATAATCCAGCCGCCCGCTTTGACCAGTTCCCACACGGCAACGACCCCCTTCGCGAAAAATGGCGCCACTCTAGCATAGGGTTCCCAAGGCTTGAGCAACTGCGCAACGCGGCGTCTCACGGCGCGTGTCCGGCGGGGCTTTGCGCGGCCTCGGGAGGAAGCGGGCCGCGCCAGAACCGACGCTGCGCGCGCAGCGGCCAGGCAGGCTCGAACGTACCCAGCTCAATGCGCAGAGCGCCCTCCTCGACGTTGTCGTGAAGCGCAATGGCGAGCGCCCGGTAACGCGCGACGACCGTTGGATGCGGATGGCCGAAGGCATTGTGCTGCCCGCGGGAGAACAGCACTGCGCGCGGCTGCACCGCCTGCAGGAAGGCCATTGACGAAGAACTGCGGCTACCGTGGTGCGGCGCCAGCAGCCACTCGGCACGCAGATCACGGCCGGCATCGATCAACGCGCGCTCGGCCTGGATATCGATGTCGCCGGTGAGCAGCATGCGCTCGCCATTGGCCTCGACCTTCAACACGCAGGACGCCTGGTTGCCCGTCGTCGCCCCACTCCAGCGCCAGGTGCTGAAGCGCACGCCTTCCCACTGCCAACGGGCGCCGTCGACGCACGACCGGGCCTGGAGCGACGCGGGCAAGCGGTCCGGCTCGCCACTGATGACCTCCACCGGAGCCAGGTCACGCTGGATCGCCAGGGCGCCGCCGGCATGGTCAGAATCAGCATGGCTGAGCAGCAGCCGGTCGAGCCGGCGCACGCCCAGCTTGGCCAGCGATGGCAGCACCACCCGCTCGCCGAGGTCGAAATCGCCATAGCGCGGGCCAGCGTCGTAGAGCAAGGCGTGGCCACGCGTGCGGATCAGGACCGAAAGCCCCTGCCCCACGTCGAGCTGCCAGACCTCGGCCCGACCCTCAGGCGGCGCGCCGGACGGTGGAAACAGCATCGGCAACAGCAATGCCAGGCCGAATGCCCGCAACGGCACCCCGCTGGGCAGCAACAGCAGGAAGGCGCCGAACATGCCGAGCAGCCAGGCCCACAGCGGAACCGCCGTCGGCAGCCAGGCGGGCCACCAGTGCGCCATGGGCGCCAGGATCAGGAACAGCAACTCGAGCAGACCGCCCGCCAGTTGGAACAGCCCTTCGCCCAGCCAGGGAACCGGGAGCAGCAGCGTGCCCAGCAGCGCCGGCGGCAACACGACGAAGCTTACCCAGGGCACCGCGATCAGATTGGCCAGTGCGCCGCTGATGCTGATCGGCAGCCCGAGTGCCAGCAGGCCGGGCAGCAGGCCGATGGTCATCACCCACTGCGCCCGCCCCAGCGCGCGCCAGGCGCTCCAGGCACCGAGGCGGCCGGCGAAGGTCAGGGCGAGGATCGCCACCGCGCCGAAGGACAGCCAGAAACCGGCCTGCAGGCTGGCCAGCGGCTCGATCAGCAGCACCAGATCGAAAGCCAGCAGCAGCGCGGTCCACACGCCCAGGTGGCGAAAACGCAGGCGCCAGACCAGCACCACCGCGAGCATGATGCAGGCGCGGCGGATCGGCACCTCGAAGCCGGCCAGCAGCGAGTAGCCGAGCGCTGCGGCGAAACCCAGCGCGCAGGCCCAGGGTAGCCAGGGCAGACGCCGCGGCCACAGGCCGTGACGCGCCAGCTGGACGATCAGCCCGTAGACCAGCCCGGCCATCAGGCTGACGTGGCCGCCGGAGATCACCATCAGGTGAATCGTTCCGGTGTCCTGCAGCATTTGCCAGTCGGCGCTGGAAAGCCCGGAGTCGTCACCCAGCACCAGCGCCGTGAGCCCGCCCTGGCGACCGAACGCGGGCAACGCCAGCAGCCGTTGTCGCAGGCCATCGCGCCAGGCACCGATGCCCTGCGCCGGCGCCAGGCGCTCGCCGCTCTTCACCGTGCCGGTGGCGCCGATACGCTGGGCCAGCAGCCAGGCCTCGTAATCGAAGGATTGCGGATTGACCAGACCGTGCGGTCGCTTCAGGTGTACCGCCAGGCGCCAGCGTTCACCCGCCCGCAGCGCCGGGCCGCCGTACCAGGCCAGGCGCATCCGCTGCGGCAGCCGCACGCGGCGCGATTCGGCTTCCGCCAGCTCGAAGCGCACCACCTCATCCGACACCGCCGGCAGGCCGACGACCTGTCCTTCCAGCCACAGCGTACGGTCGTCCAGTTCCGGCGCGAGGCGATCGTCCAGCGCCGATTGCGCGGACACGCAGGCCCAGGTCAGTCCGAGAAGCAGCATCGCCACCCGATAGCGGCGGCAGGCCAGCGACAGCAGGCCGACCAGGGCAAGGCCGCTCAGCCCTCGAGTGTCGGGCAAGGCGGGCAGAAAACGCAGGAGCAAAAGCCCCGCGGCGAGCGCAATCATCCCTGTGCGCATGCTGGATCGACTCCAAGATCCGGCCGTGGAATGCGGCCGGACGGGTGAAACGATCGGTGCAGACTAGCAGGCCTTTGAAAAATCTGACCGAGGCAGGCAAGACGAGACGAAAGGGCCAAGAAAGCGGGGTTTACGTAGCTGTAAATGACTACTTCGAGGCCGTTTTCAACGCTGTATGCCAACGCAGGTAGTTTTTCAATCGCCTGCGGGCGGCGCCCCGGGGCCGGGGCGCTGCCTTGGGTCACTCGTAGCGCAGCGCTTCGGCAGGTTCCGTGCGCGAGGCGCGCCAGGCCGGATAGAGCGTGGCGAGGAAGCTGAGGATCAGCGCCACCGAGCAGATCAGCACCACGTCGGAGACTTCCAGCTTCGAGGGCAGCGAGCTGATGAAGTACAGGTCGGAGCTGAGGATGCGCATGCCGAGCGCACCTTCGACCCAGGCGATCAGGCTGCTGATGTTGATGGCCGCGAGCACGCCGAGCACGCCGCCGATCAGCGTGCCGATACAGCCGATCACGCTGCCCTGGACCATGAAGATCGCCATCACCTGGCGCGGCGTGGCACCGAGGGTGCGCAGGATGGCGATGTCGGCGCGCTTGTCGGCGACCACCATGATCAGCGTGGCGATGATGTTGAACGCCGCCACCGCGATGATCAGCATCAGCAGCAGGCCGATCATGGTCTTCTCCATCTTCATCGCGCTGAACAGGCTGCCCTGGGTGTGGGTCCAGTCGTCGGCGCGGTAGCCCTGGCCCAGGCCGCCGGCGATCGCCGCGGACACCTCGGGCGCGCGATAGAGGTCCTTCAGCGCCAGCCGCACGCTCTGCACCTGGCCCGGCTGCAGGCGCTGGATTTCTCCGGCATCGGCGATGTGCACCAGCGCCAGCGAGCCATCCAGCTCGGCGCCCACCTTGAACAGCCCGACCACGGTGAGCCGCTGCATGCGCGGGGTGATGCCGCCGGGCGCGCTGCTCAGCTCGGGGACGATCAGGGTGACCTTGTCGCCCAGGCGCAAGCCGAAACGCCGCGCGGTGATCTCCCCGAGCACCACGCCGAACTGCTCGGCCTTGAGGTCGTCGAGGCTGCCCTGGACCATGTGCTGGCCGATGATCGAGACCTTGGGTTCTTCCTGCGGATCGATGCCGTTGACCTGCAACGGCTGCATCGCCCCCTTGAAGGAAATCATCCCTTCGAGTTCGGCGAAGGGCACCGCGCCGGTGACTTCGGGGTTCTTCATCGCCGCGTCGGCAACGACCTTCCAGTCGTCCAGCGGCTTGTCGGCGGACAACGTGGCGTGGGACACCATGCCGAGAATCCGCGAGCTCATCTCCTGCTGGAAGCCATTCATCACCGAGAGCACCACGATCATCGCCAGCACGCCGAGCGCCAGGCCGATCATCGACGTCAAGGAGATGAACGAGATGAAGTGGTTGCGGCGCTTGGCCCGCGTGTAGCGGAGTCCGATGAAGATCGAGAGCGGGCGGAACATCAGGCGGCCACCAGCTTGCCGTCTTCCAGGCGCAGCACGCGGTCCATCTGCTGCGCCAGTTGCAGGTCGTGGGTAACGACCAGGAAGGCGGTCTGCGAGGAGCGGCTGAGCTCCAGCATCATGTCCTGGATGCCATGGGCGGTGTGGTTGTCGAGGTTGCCGGTGGGCTCGTCGAGCAGCACCAGCGCCGGATTGTTGACCAGCGCCCGGGCGATGGCCACGCGCTGGCGCTCGCCGCCGGACAGCTCGGCCGGCTTGTGCTCGAGTCGATGAGCGAGGCCGACGCGCTCAAGCAGCGCGGTGGAGCGCTGGCGCGCTTCGGCGATGGAGGTCTTGCCGATCAGCAGCGGCATGCAGACGTTCTCCAGCGCGGTGAACTCCGGCAGCAGGTGGTGGAATTGGTAGACGAAGCCCAGCGCGCGGTTGCGTAGCAGGCCGCGCGCTTTCTCGTTCAACGCGGACAGCTCCTCGCCAGCCAGCCAGACGCTGCCCTGGCTCGGCGTATCCAGCCCGCCGAGCAGGTTGAGCAGCGTGCTCTTGCCGGAACCAGAGGTGCCGACGATGGCGATGCGCTCGCCCGGATGCAGCTCCAGCTGCACGCCGGCCAGCACGTCGACCGCCACCGGGCCCTGTTCATAACGCTTGCCCAGGTTGCGGCAACTCAGGACTGCCTTATCACTCATAACGCAAAGCCTCCGCTGGTTGGGTGCGCGAGGCACGCCAGGCCGGATAAAGGGTGGCGAGAAAACTCAGGACCAGCGCGGCGGAACAGACCAGGACGACGTCCTCGGCCATCAGCCGCGAGGGCAGGTAATCGATGAAATACACCTCGGCGCTGAGGAATTTGTGCCCCAGCAGCCGCTCGAGGCCGGCGATCATCGCGCTGACGTTGAGCGCCGCGAGGATGCCGAGCGCCGCGCCGATCAACGTGCCGACAACGCCGATCACGGTGCCCTGGACCATGAAGATCGCCATGATCTGCCGCGGCGTGGCGCCCAGGGTGCGCAGGATGGCGATGTCCGACTTCTTGTCGGTCACCACCATCACCAGCGTGGAAATGATGTTGAACGCGGCGACCGCGACGATCAGCAGCAGCAACAGGCCGATCATCGCCTTCTCCATGCCGATGGCCTGGTAGAGGTTGCCGTGGGTGCGCGTCCAGTCGCGGGCGTAGTAATCCGGGCCGAGCCTGTTGGCGAGCTGATAGGCCACGCGCGGCGCCTGGAAAAGGTCGTGCAGCTTGAGGCGCACGCCCTGCACCTGGTCCGGTTTCCAGCGCTTGAGGCGCGCGGCATCGTCCAGGTGGGTCAGCGCCAGGTAGCCGTCCAGCTCGCCGGCGCCGACGTGGAAGATCCCGACCACGGTGAAGCGTTTCATCCGCGGGAACATCCCGGCCGGCGTCACCGCGACTTCCGGGGCGACGAAGGTCAGCTTGTCACCGATGTCGACACCGAGCTTCTGCGCCGCGCGATCACCGATGACGATGCCGAAGCCGCCCGACTGCAGGGCGTCGAGGTTGCCTTTTCCCGGCAGGAAGAACTGGTCGATGATCGAAACCCGATGCTCGAACTGCGGGTCGACCGCATCGATCAGCACCTTCTGCACCTGGCCGTTATTGGTCAGCAGGCCCTGCATCTGGGTGAACGGCGCTACCGCGGCGACTTGCGGATTGGCCTCCGCGAGCGTCGCCAGCGCGTGCCAGTCGGGGATCGGTTGCGGCGATTCGAGCGTCGCGTGCGGCACCATGCCGAGCACGCGGGTGCGCATCTCGTAGTCGAAACCGTTCATGACCGAAAGCACCACGATCATCACCAGCACGCCAAGGGCGAGCCCGATCATCGAGGTCAGCGAAATGAAGGAAACGAAATGGTTGCGCCGCTTGGCCCGCGTGTAGCGCGCGCCGATGAAGATTGACAGGGGTCTGAACATGTCGGGGGCTTGTTCGCTGGAAAGGGAACGTCCATTCAGGTGACGAAACGAACGCGGACGAAGTGTGCAGGCAAACGACGCAGCGCAGAGGCCGGAGGTGTTACGTCATGTTGAATGCGTGCGCCGTGTGACAACGGCACTCCCCTGTCCGGTTCCCGTACGCCGCGAATGCAAGGTACGAAAAGCGGCTTTTGACAGCCGATGTAGCAGGGCACGATGCGCGGCCTTACACTCAGCCAATCACTGCTGCCATGGGACCGCCATGCCGCCCTCAGACACCGATGATCGCCGCGAATACTACCGTATCGACGACACGATCGCATTGGAATTTCACCTTCTGTCGGGCGCCGAAGCCCAGACCCAGGAGGCGCTGCACGACGCCTCGCCGCTGTTCAACCTGCTCAGCGACCTGCACCTGGCGGACTTCGAATCGCAACAATTGCTGCGCCACATCGGCGAGCGCGATCGCACCCTGGCCAACTACCTCAAGGTGATCAACAAGCGCATCGACCTGCTCGGCCAGGCGCTGGCGCAGAATCTGCTGCGTGACGTCGGCTCGCCGAAGCAGGTGAGCCTGTCCGAGGGCGGCATCGGCTTCGACAATCCGCGGGAAATCCCGGTGGGCAGGCAGCTGGCGATCAAGATGGTGTTGATGCCCCAGGCCCTCGGCCTCCTGCTGCGCGCCGAAGTGATCCATTGCCAGGAAAAGGCCGACGGGCAATTCGAGATCGGCACCGAGTTCGAAGGGCTCACCGAAGCCCAGCGCCAGTTGCTCGCCCGGCACATCCTGCAAAAGCAGGCACTGGACCGGCGCCAGGCGCTGCAACGCCCCAGTACCGACGCATGAAGCGCGCGCTTCTGCTGATCGCCTTGCTCTGTGCGGCCGGGCTGCGTGCCCAGACCCTCGAAATCCCCCTCGGGGAACAGGGCCGGGCGGACCTCGCCCTGCCCGCCCGCGGCGATTCGCAACGCGCCGTGCTGGAACGCTTCGGCCTGGCCGACGAGGAGCACCCGGCCGTCGGCCGACCGCCGATCACGCGCTGGGACTACCGCGAATTCTCCGTTTACTTCGAAAGCGGCCGGGTGATCGACAGCGTGCGTCACCACCAGCCCCACAACCTCAAGGAATGACCTCTTGACCCTGATCTACGGCCATCGCGGCGCAAAGGGCGAAGCCCCCGAGAACACCCTCGCCGGCTTCCAGAAATGCCTGGAGCACGGCGTGCGCCGCTGCGAACTGGACCTGCACCTGTCACGCGACGGCGAGCTGATGGTGATCCACGACCCGACCCTGAAACGCACCACCGGCCGCCGTGGCAAGGTGGTCGAACACGACGCCGACGAGTTGGTCGACTACGACGCGCGCCAGGGCGGTCCGGGCTGGCTGCAGCCGGCGCCGATTCCGCGACTGGCCGAGCTGTTCGAGAAATGCCCGTTCGAGCACTGGCAGCTGGAGGTCAAGAGCGCCTCGCGGGTGCGCGCGGCGCGTACCGTGCTGGCGATCCAGGAACTCGCCACGCGCTATGGCCTGATCGACAAGGTCACCGTCACCTCCAGCTCGCGCGAGGTGTTGCGCGCGCTCAACCGCCTGACGCCGGAAATCTCCCGCGGTCTGGTGGCCGAGTACAACTGGCTCGATCCGCTGAAAGTCGCCAAGCAGCACGGCTGCAGCCTGCTCGCGCTGAACTGGACGCTGTGCACCCCCGAGCGGTTGCAGAAGGCGCAGAAACAAGGGCTGCACGTTTCGGTATGGACGGTGAACGAACCGGCGCTGATGCGTCGCCTCGCAGACTTTGGCGTCGACAGCATCATCACCGACTTCCCGGGTACGGCGGTTTCGACGCTGCAGCGTTGATCAGGCTGGTGGGCTTCAGCCCACCAGTCCCACCTAAGCCCCCATTCCCCAGCCACAAAAAAACCGACCCTCGCGGATCGGTTCTTCCGGCCTGTTCAGAAACTTTCCCGATTCGGCCATTGCCACGCGCGGGAGTCGCCGAAGGGATTCTCCCCGGCCGGCTCAGGCCACCGGCCGGAGTTGCTCAAAAAAGCCGGTTGAGCCCGTCGAACGCCGCGACCCGGTAGGCTTCGGCCATGGTCGGGTAGTTGAAGGTGGTGTTGACGAAGTACTTCAGGGTATTCGCCTCGCCCTGCTGGTTCATGATCGCCTGACCGATGTGGACGATTTCCGACGCCTGATAACCGAAGCAGTGCACGCCGAGGATCGCCAGCGTCTCGCGGTGGAAGAGAATCTTCAGCATGCCCACCGGCTCGACGGCGATCTGCGCGCGCGCCATGCCCTTGAAGAAGGCCTTGCCGACCTCGTAGGGAATCTTCGCCTGGGTCAACTCGCGCTCGGTCTTGCCCAGCGAGCTGATCTCCGGAATCGTGTAGATGCCGGTCGGCACGTCGTCGACATGCCGCCAGCTGTCGTTTTCGACGATGCTCCCCGACGCCGAGCGGCCCTGGTCGTAGGCGGCGCTGGCCAGCGCCGGCCAGCCGATCACGTCGCCCGCGGCATAGACGTTGGAAGCGCTGGTGCGG
>NZ_JASCPA010000031.1:0-55274 GCF_029959715.1 Pseudomonas sp. PS02288
GTCCGGTGGTGAGCATCACCACCTTCAAGGACGAAGCCGAAGCCCTGGCGATCGCCAACGACACCGAGTTCGGCCTGGGCGCCGGGCTGTGGACGCGCGACATCAACCGCGCCTACCGCATGGGCCGTGCGATCAAGGCCGGTCGCGTGTGGACCAACTGCTACCACCTGTACCCGGCGCACGCCGCGTTCGGCGGCTACAAGAAGTCCGGCGTCGGCCGCGAGACGCACAAGATGATGCTCGATCACTACCAGCAGACCAAGAACCTGCTGGTCAGCTACGACACCAACCCGCTGGGCTTCTTCTGAGCCGCACCGCGCTTTCCCTCAACGTGGCCCCGCCTATTCCGGGGACGGAGCTGCGCATGACAAGAATGCCCCGGAGGAGAGACCTCGCATGAATGTACCTGTCGATCCCATCACCCTGCAGACACCCACCAGCGAGTTGGCCGCCTGGATCGAAACACTGGCGGCGCGCCTGGCCGCACGCGACATCGACGGTGCGCTGGAGCTTTTCGCCGACGATTGTCACTGGCGCGACCTCGTGCTGTTCTCCTGGAACCTGGTGACCCTGGAGGGCAAGGCCGCGATTCGCGAAATGCTCGAGGAATGCCTGACGCGCACCGCTCCGGACCACTGGCGCCTCGAAGGCGAAGCGAGCCAGGCCGATGGTGTGCTGGAAGGCTGGATATCGCTGGAAACCGAGGTGGCGCGCGGCAAGGGCTATGTGCGTCTGAAGGACGGTCGCTGCTGGACGCTGCTCACCGCAATGCGCGAACTGAAGGGTTTCGAGGAGCCGAGCGGGCGCCGCCGGCCGCTCGGCGCGCAGCACGGTCATGGCCATGCCGATGGCCGCAACTGGGCGGAACGGCGACGCGACGAGGAGGCCAGTCTGGGTATCACCGAGCAGCCGTATTGCCTGATCATCGGCGGCGGCCAGGGCGGGCTCGGCCTGGCCGCGCGACTCAAGCGTCTGGGTGTGCCAACGCTTATCGTCGACAAGGCCGAGCGCCCCGGCGATCAGTGGCGCGGGCGTTACAAGTCGCTATGCCTGCACGACCCGGTCTGGTACGACCATCTGCCGTATCTGCCGTTTCCCGAGCATTGGCCCGTGTTCACGCCAAAGGACCAGATCGGCGACTGGCTGGAGATGTACAGCAAGGTCATGGAACTCAACTACTGGACGAAAACCGAGTGCGTGAAGGCGAATTACGACGAGGACGTAGGCCGCTGGACGGTGGAGGTGCGCCGTGACGGGGCGCCCATCACCCTGCAGCCGACCCAGCTGATCCTGGCCACCGGGATGTCCGGCGTGCCGAACATCCCGCGGTATCCAGGCGCCGAGCGTTTCGCGGGGCAGCAGCACCATTCCAGTCGGCACCCGGGGGGTGATGCCTGGCGTGGCAAGAAGGCCGTGGTGATCGGCGCCAACAACTCGGCACACGACATTTGCGCCGACCTGGTAGAGAACGGCGCCGAGGTGACCATGGTGCAGCGCTCCTCGACGCACATCGTGCGTTCGGAATCGCTGATGGAGTTGGTGTTCGGGCCGCTGTATTCGGAGGATGCGCTGGAGCAGGGCCTGACCACCGACAAGGCCGACATGCTGTTCGCTTCCATCCCGTACAAGGTGATGCCGGAATTTCACCGCAAGGTCTTCGAGCAGGTACGCGAGCGCGACAAGGCGTTTTACGAGCGCCTGGCCGCTGCCGGCTTCATGCTCGACTTCGGCGACGACGACTCCGGACTATTCATGAAGTACGTCCGCCGTGGCTCGGGCTACTACATCGACGTGGGCGCCTGCGAACTGATCGCCAATGGAACCATCAAGCTGAAGAGCGCGCCGGGCCTGGGTGTCGAACGTATCGAGGAGGATGCCGTGCTGCTCAACGACGGCACGCGCCTGCCGGCGGACCTAATCGTCTACGCCACCGGCTACGGCTCGATGAACGGCTGGGCCGCGCAGCTGATTTCTCAGGAAGTTGCCGACCGGGTCGGGCGCTGCTGGGGCCTGGGCTCGGGCACTGGCAAGGACCCCGGCCCTTACGAGGGTGAACTACGCAACATGTGGAAGCCAACCCAGCAGGAAAATCTCTGGTTTCACGGTGGCAACCTGCACCAATCACGCCACTATTCCCTGTACCTCGCCCTGCAACTCAAGGCGCGTTACGAGGGGCTGGATACCGAGGTGTTCAAGCGCGCGGAGGTCCATCACCTAGGATGAGTCGGGTTGCCGATAAGCAGAGGGCCGCATTTGCGGCCCTTTTTATCGATTGCAGATTGCAGAAACGAAAAGAGCCGCTGATGCGGCTCTTTCTTTGGCTTTCAGGTCAGAGCCCGGCGCCCTGGACCAGCTCCAGCAGCGGCTGCGGATAAACGCCGAGGACGAATGCCAATGCCGCGATCAACACCAGCATGATGCCGCCGGCGCGCTGGCCCCAGTTGAACGGGGCATCGTGGCGACGCAGGTTCGGCTGGATCATGAACAGCGTGACCATCACCCGCAGGTAGTAGTAGACGCCGATGCCGCTGCCGACAACCAGCGCCGCCAGTTGCCACCAGAGCTTGGCTTCGACACCCACGGCGATGACGTAGAACTTGCCGATGAAACCGGCAGTGAGCGGGATACCCGCCAGCGACAGCATCATCACGGTCATCACGGCGGTCAGGTACGGACGACGCCAGAACAGGCCGCGGTATTCGTACAGGGCGTCGGCATCGCGACCCTGGAACGGGCTCGACATCAGCGTGATCACCCCGAAAGCGCCGATACTGGTGACGGTGTAGGTCGCCAGGTACACGCCGATGGCTTCGACGGCGACGCCCTTGCTGGCGATCAGCGCCACCAGCAGATAGCCGAAGTGAGCGATGGACGAGTAGCCGAGCAGACGCTTGAGGTTCGATTGCAGCAGGGCCAGGAGGTTGCCGATGAGGATCGAGGCGATGGCGATCATCGTCAGTCCGTCGTTCAGCCAGCCGCCCGCGGTTGCCGGAGATATCTGGTAGAGGCGCAGCAGCACGGCGAACACCGCGACCTTGCTGGCAGTCGCCAGATAGGCCGCGACCGGGGCAGGGGCGCCTTCATAGACGTCCGGCGTCCACAGGTGGAACGGGACCAGCGACAGCTTGAAGGCCAGCCCGATTAGCATCATGCCGACGCCGATCTGCACCAACGGAAGCTGTGCAGCGCCTGCTGCCAGCGACTGGCCGATGCCCTGGAAGCTCAGGCTGCCGGATTGCGCGTACAGCAGCGCCATGCCGAACAGCAGGAACGCCGACCCAGCGGCGGACAGCACCATGTACTTGATGCCGGCTTCCAGCGAACGCTTGTTGAAAAAGGCGTAGGCGACCATGCCGTAGACCGGCACCGAGAGCAGCTCCAGACCGATGAACAGTCCGGCGAGGTGCTGCGTACTGACCAGTACCAGACCGCCAGCGGCGGACAGCAGCATCAGCAGGTACAGCTCTTCGCGGTTGCCCGGATAGCCGGGGCCGGTCTTCTCGCCGAGATAGGCATGCGCGAGCGTCGTGCAGGCCAGCGCGGAGATCAGGATCAGGGCCATGTAGAAGCAGGCGAACGCGTCGACCTGAATCAGCCCGGTGACCTGCAGCGGCGCTACGCGCAGCGCCGGGATAATCGACAGCAGCGCGAGGTTGAGGCCGACCACCGACAGGACGAAGGTGAGGCTGTGATTGCGCTTCCAGGCAATGGCGAGCATCACCACGACGATGGTGGCGCAAGTAACCAGCAGCGGTAGCAGGGCGATGAAGTGTTGCGAAGTGAGTTCCAAGGCGTGACTTTCCATAACGGCTACCGGGCCAAAACGAGTTGGGAAAGGGCGGCACCCAGCCATTGCTGGACGCCCTGCATGCTGGCGGACGAGACATCCAGCACCGGTTGCGGGTAAACGCCGAGCAGGACCAGCAGTACGGCCAGGCCGAGCACCATGCCCAGCTCACGGCCGTTCATGCCGGCCAGCACGCTGTCCGCCCTGGAGGGGCCGAAGTAGGCGCGGTGGATCATGATCAGCGAGTAGACCGAGGCGAACACCAGGCCGAACGTGGCGATGACCACGATGATCGGCTGGCTGGCGAAGGCGCCGACCAGGATCAGGAACTCGCCGACGAAGTTGCCCGTTCCCGGAAGACCCAGCGACGCCGAGGCGAAGAACAGGCTGAGCGCCGGCAGGTAGGGAACCCTGGCCCAGAGCCCACCCATCTGACGCATGTCACGGGTATGCAGGCGCTCGTAGAGCTGGCCGCAGAGGATGAACAGCGCCGCCGCGGACAGTCCGTGGGCAAGCATCTGCACGACGACGCCCTGCAGGGCTTGCTGGCTGCCGGAGTAGATGCCGATCAGCACGAAGCCCATGTGCGACACGCTGGAATAGGCGACCAGGCGTTTGATGTCGGTCTGCGCGAACGACAGGATGGCGCCGTAGAAGATGCCGATGAGACCCAGGGTCATCGCGATCGGCGCGAATTCGGCCGAGGCGTTGGGGAACAGCGGCAGGGCGAAGCGCAGCAGACCGTAGGCCGCCGTCTTCAGCAGGATACCAGCGAGGTCGACGGAGCCGGCCGTGGGGGCCTGGGCGTGGGCATCCGGCAGCCAGGAGTGCAGCGGCACGACGGGCAACTTAACCGCGAAGGCGATGAAGAAGCCGAGCATCAGGATGTACTCGGTACCCGGTGCCAGGTCGGCCTTGAGCAGTTGGCTGTAGTCGAAGGTGATCACGCCGGTGTTGTCATAGTTGACCAGCACCAGGCCGAGAATTGCCACCAGCATGATCAGGCCGCTGGCCTGGGTGAAGATGAAGAACTTGGTCGCGGCGTTGATCCGCGACATCTTCCCATCGGTCGCGCTATGACCCCAGAGCGCGATGAGGAAATACATCGGCACCAGCATCATTTCCCAGAAGAAGAAGAACAGGAACAGGTCGAGCGCGAGGAACACGCCGACCACGCCGCCGAGAATCCACATCAGGTTCAGGTGGAAGAAGCCGACGTGACGCTGGATCTCGTTCCACGAGCAAAGCACGGAAAGAATGCCGAGCAGGCCGGTGAGCAGGATCATCAGCAGCGACAGGCCGTCCAGCGCCAGGTGCAGGTTGATGCCGAAGCGCTGGATCCAGACGTGCTTGAACTCCATGGTCCATGTCGGATCAGCGCCCGGAGCGGGAGCCAACTGGAAGTTTCCGGTGTGCCACAGCCAGAGGCTCAGGACGAGCTCCAGGGACATGGTGAGCATGGCGATCCAGCGCGGCAGCGTATTGCTGTAACGCTCGGCTACCAGACACAGGAAGCCGCCGATGAAGGGAATCAGGATTAGCCAAGGCAGAATCATGACGGGTTCGATTCCTTGCGCAATTTCAGAGCAGAACGACGCCGAGCAACAGCACGGCTCCGCCAACGATGGAGAGGGCATACCAGCGCAGCTGGCCGTTTTCGGTGCGGCTCATCAGTCCGTTGCCACCGCGCGCCAGGCGCGGGACAAGGCCGATGCCTGAGTCGATCGGGTCGCGCGCGAGCAGGCGGGCCAGCAGCAGGTACGGTTGCACGAAGAGCTTGTCGTAAAGCCAGTCGAAACCCCAGGCGGCATACCACCAGGCGCCAAGGAAGCGGCCGGGTGCGCTGGCGGCGATTACACCGACCAGACGCCGTTTACCCAGGAACAGCAGTGCGGCGAGCAGGATCCCGGCGATGGCGATGGCTCCGGAGGCGATTTCCAGACTGTGCTTGGCGTCGCCGCCGGCATGGCCGGCGCTTTCCGGAAGCACACCAGCCAGCGGCGGCGTGATCAATGCGCCGATGAAGGTGGACAGCACAATCAGCGTGCCCAGCGGCAGCCAGTGGGAAACGCCATGGCCGGCGTGCGCCTCGGTCTTCGCTTCGCCATGGAAGGCGATGAAGATCAGCCGGAAGGTATAGATCGAAGTGAGGAAAGCGCCGGCAAGGCCTGCATAGAGCAGCCATTGGTGGCCGCTGGCGAAGGCTTCCCAGAGAATCTCGTCCTTCGAGTAGAAGCCCGCGGTCACCAGCGGCAGGGCGGCCAGCGCCGAACCGCCAACAATGAAGCTGGCATAGGCCAGCGGCAGCTTCTTCCACAGCCCGCCCATGTTGAAGATGTTCTGCTCGTGGTGGCAGGCAACGATCACCGCACCGGAAGCGAGGAACAGCAGGGCCTTGAAGAACGCGTGGGTCATCAGGTGGAAGATCGCCGCATCCCAGGCACCGACGCCCAGCGCGAGGAACATGTAGCCCAGCTGGCTCATGGTCGAGTAGGCGAGGATGCGTTTGATATCGGTCTGCACCAGGGCGGCGAAACCGGCCAGCACCAGGGTCACGGCGCCGACGACACCGACCAGATGGAGAACTTCCGGTGCCAGCAGGAACAGGCCATTGGTACGTGCGATCAGATAGACGCCGGCGGTGACCATGGTCGCCGCGTGGATCAGTGCCGAAACCGGAGTCGGGCCGGCCATCGCATCGGCCAGCCAGGTCTGCAGCGGCAGCTGAGCGGACTTGCCGACCGCCCCCCCGAGCAGCGCCAGAGTCGCCATGACGATCCACGGATCACCGACGGAGAACTTCTGCGGCGCCAGCACCAGCAGCTCCTGAATGTTCAGGGTGCCCAGCTGGACCACCAGAATGAACAGGCCGAAGGCGAGGAACACGTCACCGATGCGGGTGACGATGAACGCCTTGAGCGCCGCGTTGCCGTTCTTGCGTTCGCTGTAATAGAAGCCGATCAGCAGGTAGCTGCACAGGCCCACGCCTTCCCAGCCGAAATAGAGGAACAGCAGGTTATCGCCGAGAACCAGGAACAGCATGCTGGCGATGAACAGGTTGGTATAGGCGAAGAAGCGGGAATAGCCGGTCTCGCCGCGCATGTACCAGGACGCGAACAGGTGGATCAGGAAGCCGACGCCGGTCACCACGCCGAGCATGGTCACCGACAGGCCATCCAGGTGCAGGGCGAAGTTCGGCGCGAAGCCGTCGACGCTCATCCACTGCCAGAGCAACTGGTTAAACACTCCATCGGCGGGCGGGTTGGTGTGGAACTGCAGGATGACCCAGGCGCTGGTGAGCGCCGAGAGGCCGACGGAACCCACGCCGATCAGTGCCGACAGGTTCTCCGAGAAGCGACCGCGGGAGAACGACAGCAGAAGGAAGCCGATCAGCGGGAAGACGAAGGTGAGGAATAGTAGGTTCATCCGCGCATCTCGCTGGCAGCGTCGACATCGAGGGTATGGAAGCGGCGATAGAGCTGCAGCAGGATCGCCAGGCCAATGGAGGCTTCGGCGGCTGCCAGGGTGATCACCAGGATGAACATCACCTGGCCATCGGCCTGTTGCCAGCGGCTACCCGCGACGATGAATGCCAGTGCGGCGGCGTTCATCATGATCTCCAGGCTCATCAGCACGAACAGAATATTGCGCCGCACCATCAGGCCGGTGAGACCGAGGCAGAACAGAATGCCGGCGACGGCCAGGCCGTGTTCGAGGGGAATGGCTTGCATGGCGTTACTCCTTCGCCTCCTGGCGGCCGAGGTGGTAGGCGGCGACCAACGCGGCCAGGAGCAGCATCGAGGCCAGCTCCACCACCAGCAGGTAGGGGCCGAACAGGCTGATACCAACGGCTTTCGCATCGACGGTGGCGAGCCCCAGCGGCGCATTGCTCGGCTGCTTGAACAGCGCCCAGAGCAGTTGCAGCAGCAGTACGCCGGCGAGCAGCGACGGGCCGACCCACATGCCGGGCTTCAGCCAGATACGCTCCTGGGCCTCACCCGCCGGGCCGAGATTGAGCATCATCACCACGAAGACGAACAGCACCATGATGGCGCCGGCATAGACGATGATTTCCAGCGCGCCGGCGAACGGCGCGCCGAGGGCGAAGAAGCACAGCGCCACGGCGAGCAGCGACACCACCAGATACAGCAGCGCGTGCACCGGGTTGCTGTTGGTGATCACCCGCAGCGTCGCCACGACGGCGGCTCCCGCGGACAGGTAGAAAGCGAATTCCATGTTCAAAAACTCCTCGGCACGACCGCCCACGGCGTCCGGCCAGACAGGCCTGCGGACGACGTGAGGGAAGGGGACGCGATGACGGAAAGACGCTTCATGGCAGCAGACCTTTCACGTTGATCGGCTCGGCTTCGTTCTGCGCGGCGCCTTTCGGCTTGCCGGCGATGGCCATCCCGGCGACACGGTAGAAGTTGTAGTCCGGATACTTGCCGGGGCCGGAAATCAACAAGTCTTCCTTCTCGTACACCAGGTCCTGGCGCTTGTACTCGCCCATCTCGAAATCGGGCGTGAGCTGGATCGCGGTGGTCGGGCAGGCCTCTTCGCACAGGCCACAGAAAATGCAGCGCGAGAAGTTGATGCGGAAGAACTCCGGATACCAGCGGCCGTCCTCGGTCTCGGTCTTCTGCAGGGAAATGCAGCCGACCGGGCAGGCCACCGCACACAGGTTGCAGGCCACGCAGCGCTCCTCGCCATCGGGATCGCGGGTCAGCACGATTCGGCCGCGGTAGCGCGGTGGGAGGTAAACGGCTTCTTCGGGGTATTGCAGGGTGTCACGCTTGCGGAAGGTGTGGCCGAAGACCATCACCAGGCTGCGCAACTGGGTCCAGGTGCCATGCAGCACGTCGAGGATATATCTCACATTCTTCTCCTTACTGGGCCGCGGCCAGCACCAAAGCGCCGGTCACCAGCAGGTTGAACAGGGTCAGCGGCAGGCAGAACTTCCAGCCGAAGGCCATCACCTGGTCATAGCGTGGCCGGGGAATGGCCGCGCGCAGCAGGATGAAAAGCATGATGAAGAAGCCGGTTTTCAGGGCGAAGTAGAAGAACGACAGCCACGGCAGCGTCTCCAGGAACGGCCCGTGCCAGCCGCCGAAGAACAGCGTCACCAGCAGCGCCGAAACCAGCACGATGCCGATGTATTCGCCGACGAAGAACATGCCCCATTTCATCCCGGCATATTCGATGTGGTAGCCGTCAGCCAGTTCCTGCTCGGCTTCCGGCTGATCGAACGGGTGACGGTGGGTGACCGCGACGCCGGCGATGAAGAAGGTACAGAAGCCGAAGAACTGCGGAATGATGAACCACAGGTGCTGGTGCTGGTATTCGACGATGTCACGCATGTTGAACGAGCCGACCTGGGCGACGATGCCCATCAGCGCGAGGCCCATGAAGACTTCGTAGGAAACCGTCTGCGCCGAGGCGCGCAGGCTGCCGAGCAGGGCGAACTTGTTGTTGCTCGACCAGCCGGCGAAGAGCACCGCATACACGGTGAGGCCGGCCATGGCGAAGAAGAACAGCAAACCGATGTTCAGGTCGGCGACGCCCCAGGTCGGCGTGACCGGAACCACCGCAAAGGCCAGCAGAAGCGCGCTCATCGCCACCACGGGAGCCAGGGTGAAGATGAACTTGTCGGCGAAAGGCGGCGTCCAGTCCTCCTTGAAGAACATCTTGACCATATCGGCACCGAGCTGGAAGGCGCCGAACGGGCCCACGCGGTTGGGGCCGTAACGGTCCTGCCAGAGGCCGAGCAGGCGGCGTTCGACGAAGCTCAGGAGCGCCCCGCTGACCACCACGGCCAGCAGGATGACGATGGCCTTGAGCACGGCGATGAGGGTGTCGACCACTTCGGGAGTCAGCCAGCTCATTGCGCGGCCTCCTGCAGGAGGGTGACTTCTGCCCCGGCGGCGAAGGGCGGAATGCCCGGCAAGCCAGTCGGCAGGCCGACGACACCGATCGCCAGCTCCTCGCGAACCTGCAGAGGCAGGCGCAGGGCGTGGCCGTTGACGCTCAGACTGAGCAGCGCGCCGTCATTGACGCCCAGGCGGTCGGCTTCGGCCTTCGCCAAGGCGACGTAAGGCTGGGGAATGCGCGCCTGGATCGGTGCGGAGCGCGAGGAGTTTTCCTCGCTGCCGAACAGGTGATGCAGCGGAACCGCCTGCCAGGTGCCCGGCGCCGGATTGAATGCCGAGCCGACGCTGAACCACGGCAGACTTTCACCCTTGGCCTCGATCAGGCGCACGCCTGGGTCCCCTGCACGCAGGTGACCACCGACTTCGTCCTGGAACTTGTTCCAGGCTTGCGGCGAGTTCCAGCCCGGCGACCAGGCGAAGGGGATCTGCTGACGGTTTTCCGCGCTGCCCGAGTAGCCTTCCATGGAGAAGGCGAAGGCCGAGTCGACATCCTGCGGGGCACGCGGCTCGCTGACGTTGATGTTGGCGCGCATGGCAGTACGGCCGCTGTAGCGGTGCGGTTCGCGCGCCAGCTTGAGCCCCTTGATACGGAACGAGGCGCTCGGTGCGGCGTCGACGATGCCGGCCAGTTGCACGTTGCTGCCGGCACAGGCGGCGGTGACTTCGTCCAGCTGAGTCCAGTCGACGGCCTTGCCCTGCAGCGTGCTGTGCAGCGCATGCAACCAGCGCCAGCCTTCGCGGATCAGCACGTTGGAATCGTAGTAGGCGGGATCGTAGACCTGGAAGAAGCGCTGGGCGCGACCTTCCTGGCTGACCAGGGTGCCGTCGCCTTCGGCGAAACTGGCGACCGGCAGGACCAGATCGGCCTTCACCAGCGTGTCGGTCGCCTGGTGGTCGGCGACGATGACGACCTCGGCTGCCGCCAGCGCGGCGTCGACCTTGGCGGCCTCGGCGCGGCGGTACAGGTCGTTCTCCAGAACCAGTACGGCGTTCGCCTGGCCACCCGTCAGGGCGTCGAGCGCCACATCCAGCGACTCGCCGCCGAGCAGGGCCAGGCCCATGCTGTTGGCTTCCGGAACGACCAGGCTGATGGAGGCGTTCTTGCCGCGATTCTTCAGGGCATTGGCGAGGTTGCCGGCGGCTTCGATCAGTGCCTTGCTGCCCAGGGAGGCGCCGGAGACGATCAGCGGACGCTTGGCGGCGAGCAGGGCGTCGGCGATGCGTTGCACCAGTTCGCCGGCCTCGCTGTCGAGACCTTCCACCGCCGGCGCGCTGGCATCCAGCGCGTGGGCGACGGCGAAGCCCAGGCGAGCGAGGTCGTCCGGCGCGGCATGTACGCATTCCTCGGCCACGTCATCGAGACGGGTGGCGGAGACGCTGGCGATGAACAGCGGGTTGAGCGCGTGCTGTGCGACGTTCTGCACCGCCGCCATGTGCCAATCCTGGATTTTCATCGAGGCGGCGATTTCCGTGGCCTTGCCTTTCACCGACTGGCGCAGCGCCAGAGCAACGCGGGCGGCGGTTTGGGTCAGGTCTTCGCCGAGAACGAACACGGCGTCGTGTTCCTCGATCTCGCGCATCGACGGAACCGGCAGCGGGCCGTTCTGCAGGATGTCGCGAATCAGGCGGATGTTTTCCAGTTCGCCGGCGGCGATGCCGGAATAGAAGTTCTCCGCGCCGACCAGTTCGCGCAGGGCGAAGTTGCCTTCCAGGCTGGCGCGTGGCGAACCGATGCCGATCACGCGTTTGCCCTTGAGCAGTTCGGCGGCCTTGTCCAGTGCGGCGTCGATGCCCAGGGTGGCGCCGCTTTCCAGCAACGGCTGGCGGGGGCGATCGTCGCGGTTGACGTAGCCATAGCCGAAGCGTCCGCGGTCGCAGAGGAAATACTGGTTCACCGAGCCGTTGAAACGGTTCTCGATGCGGCGGATCTCGCCGTAGCGCTCGCCCGGGCTGGTGTTGCAGCCACTCGAGCAGCCGTGGCAGATGCTCGGCGAGAATTGCATGTCCCACTTGCGGTTGTAGCGCTCGGAGTGGGTCTTGTCGGTGAACACGCCGGTCGGGCAGACCTCGACCAGGTTGCCGGAGAACTCGCTTTCCAGAACGCCGTCTTCGACGCGGCCGAAGTACACGTTGTCATGCGCGCCATAGACGCCCAGGTCGGTGCCGCCGGCGTAGTCCTTGTAGTAACGCACGCAGCGGTAGCAGGCGATGCAGCGGTTCATCTCGTGACCGATGAACGGGCCGAGTTCCTGATTCTGGTGGGTGCGCTTGCTGAAGCGATAACGGCGCTGGTTGTGGCCGGTCATCACCGTCATGTCCTGCAGGTGACAGTGACCGCCTTCCTCGCAGACCGGGCAGTCGTGCGGGTGGTTGGTCATCAGCCACTCGACGACGCTGGCGCGAAACGCCTTGGATTCATCGTCGTCGATGGAGATCCAGGTGTTGTCGGTGGCGGGTGTCATGCACGACATGACGATGCGTCCGCGCTTGTCGTTTTCGTCGCTGTACTGCTTCACCGCGCACTGGCGGCAGGCACCGACGCTACCGAGCGCGGGATGCCAGCAGAAATAGGGGATATCGAGGCCAAGGGACAGACAGGCCTGCAAGAGGTTGTCCGCTCCATCGACTTCGAAGTCTTTGCCGTCTACGTGGATAGTGGCCATGGCTAGGTTTTCTTCTTTACCCACCGAAGCGGGTTTGGCTAATGGAATTCTTTGCTGCCGTGCAGGGCGGCTGGGGAAATGGCGACTGCCAACGTCCTGTCCACCGCTGCACGACACTCATCATCGGTTTCGTTACTGCAGCGTCTCCACCGCCGAAGGTTTCGGCTCCTGCGGTGCGCGCACCACGCCGGCTTCGAACTCCTCGCGGAAATACTTGATCGCGCTGCCCAGCGGCTCCACGGCTCCTGGCGCATGCGCGCAGAAGGTCTTGCCGGGGCCGAGGAAATTGACCAGGCCGAGCAGCGTGGCGATGTCTTCCGAGGTGCCCTGCTTGCGTTCCAGGGCACGCAGGATCTTCACGCTCCACGGTAGCCCGTCACGGCACGGGGTACACCAGCCGCAGGATTCGCGGGCGAAGAACTCTTCCATGTTGCGCAGCAGGGAGACCATGTTGATGCTGTCATCGATGGCCAGCGCCAGGCCGGTACCCATACGGGTGCCAACCTTGCCGATGCCGGCGGCGTACATCTGCGCATCCAGGTGCTCGGGCAGCAGGAAGCCGGTGCCGGCGCCGCCGGGCTGCCAGGCTTTCAGCGTGTAGCCGTCGCGCATACCGCCGGCGTAATCCTCGAACAGTTCCCGTGCGGTGATGCCGAACGGCAGCTCCCACAGGCCGGGGTTCTTCACCTTGCCGGAGAAACCCATCAGCTTGGTTCCCATGTCCTCACTGCCTTCGCGGGCCAGGGATTTGTACCAGTCGACGCCGTTGCCGATGATCGACGGCACGTTGCACAGCGTCTCGACGTTGTTCACGCAGGTTGGTTTGCCCCAGACGCCAACGGCGGCGGGGAAGGGCGGCTTGGAACGCGGGTTGGCACGTCGGCCTTCGAGCGAGTTGATCAGCGCGGTTTCTTCGCCGCAGATGTAGCGGCCGGCGCCGGTGTGGACGAACAGTTCGAAGTCGAAGCCGCTGCCGAGGATGTTCTTGCCCAGCAGACCGGCAGCCTTGGCTTCATCGATGGCGCGATTCAGGTTGGCGGCCGCGTCGACGTACTCGCCGCGCAGGAAGATATAGCCACGGTAGGCCTTGAGCGCGCGCGCACTGATCAGCATGCCTTCCACCAGCAGGTGCGGCAGCTGCTCCATGAGCATGCGGTCTTTCCAGGTGTTGGGTTCCATCTCATCCGCGTTGCACAGCAGGTAGCGGATGTTCATGGATTCATCGGCAGGCATCAGCCCCCACTTCACGCCGGTGGGGAAGCCGGCGCCGCCGCGACCCTTGAGGCCGGAGTCCTTGACCGTTTGCACGATGTCGGCCTGGGCCATTTCGGCAAGGGCCTTGCGGGCGGCGCTGTAGCCATCCTTGCGCTGGTATTCGTCGAGCCAGACGGGCTCGCCGTCATCGCGCAGGCGCCAGGTCAGTGGATGGGTTTCCGCGCTGCGGGCGATCAGGTTGGCCGGACCGAACGAGGTGAGCTTCTTCATGGGTAGCTCTCCAGCAGGGTGCCGACGCCGTCGGCCTGCACGCCGCCGAAGGTGTCGTCGTCGATCATCAGAGCGGGAGCCTTGTCGCAGTTGCCCAGGCAGCAGACGGGCAACAGCGTGAAGCGACCGTCCGGCGTGGTTTCACCCAGGCCGATGCCCAATTGGCGGGAAATGCTCTGCACCACGCTCTCATGGCCACCGACGAAGCAGGTCATGCTGTCGCAGACGCGGATCACGTGACGTCCGACCGGCTGGCGGAAGATCTGGCTATAGAAGGTGGCGACGCCTTCGACATCGCTACCGGGAATGCCGAGGATTTCGGCGATCGCCGGAATCGCGCCGTCAGGTACCCAGCCGCGCTGCTTCTGGACGATCTTCAGCGCTTCGATGGACGCGGCGCGCGAGTCTTCGTAATGGTGCAGTTCATGCTCGATGGCAGAACGTTCGGCTTCGCTGAGCACGAAGCGGTCAGACTGGATGAGAGTCGTGGTAGTCATATCAGCGGTCCACGTCGGCCATGACGAAATCGATGCTGCCCAGATACGCGATCAGGTCAGCCACCATGCTCCCGCGGATCACCGAAGGAATCTGCTGCAGGTGGGCGAAGCTCGGCGTCCGGATGCGCGTACGGTAGCTCATGGTGCTACCGTCGCTCGTCAGGTAGTAACTGTTGATGCCCTTGGTCGCCTCGATCATCTGGAAGGCTTCGTTGGCCGGCATGACCGGGCCCCAGGAAACCTGCAGGAAGTGGGTGATCAGGGTTTCGATGTGCTGCAGCGTGCGCTCTTTAGGCGGCGGCGTGGTCAGCGGGTGGTCGGCCTTGTACGGGCCTTCCGGCATGTTCTTCAGGCACTGCTGGATGATGCGCAGGCTTTCGCGCATTTCGCCCATCTTGACCATGCAACGGTCGTAGGCATCGCCATTTGCGGCCAGCGGCACTTCGAACTCGAAGTTTTCGTAACCCGAGTAGGGGCGCGCCTTGCGCAGGTCGAAATCGCAGCCCGTGGCACGCAGGCCGGCACCGGTGACGCCCCACTCGAGGGCTTCCTTGGTATTGTAGGCAGCGACACCGATGGTGCGCCCCCTCAGGATGCTGTTGCGAAGCGCGGCTTTCTCGTACTCGTCGAGGCGCTTGGGCATCCAGTCGAGGAACTCCTGGACCAGCTTATCCCAGCCGCGCGGCAGATCGTGGGCGACCCCGCCGATGCGATACCAGGCCGGGTGCAGGCGGAACCCGGTGATCGCTTCCACCACCTTGTAGGCGCGCTGGCGGTCGGTAAAGGTGAAGAACACCGGAGTCATCGCGCCCACGTCCTGGATGTAGGTGCCCAGGTACAGCAGGTGGTTAAGGATGCGGAAGAACTCGGCCATCATGATGCGGATGACGTCGACCCGTTGCGGCACCCTGATTCCGGCGAGCTTCTCCACCGAGAGCACATAGGGGAGGTTGTTCATCACCCCGCCCAGGTAGTCGATGCGGTCGGTGTAGGGAATGAAACTGTGCCACGACTGGCGCTCGGCCATCTTTTCCGCGCCGCGGTGGTGATATCCGATTTCCGGCACGCAGTCGATGATCTCTTCGCCGTCCAGCTGCAGGATGATACGAAACGCACCGTGCGCCGAAGGGTGGTTCGGGCCGAGGTTGAGGAACATGTAATCCTCGTTCTCGCCGTGAGTCTTCATGCCCCAGTCCTCGGGCTTGAAGCGCAGCGCTTCCTGCTCCAGATCCTGCTTGGCAACGGACAGGCTGTAGGGGTCGAACTCGGTGGCGCGCGCCGGATAGTCCTTGCGCAGCGGGTGGCCTTGCCAGGTGGGCGGCATCAGCAGGCGGGTCAGATGCGGGTGGCCGCGGAAGGTGATCCCGTAGAGATCCCATACTTCGCGCTCGTACCAGTTGGCGTTCGGCCAGATACCGGTGGCGGTAGGCAGGCTGAGATCGCTCTCCGACAGCGCGACCTTGATCATGATGTCGCTGTTACGTTCCAGCGACATCAGGTGATAGAACACGCTGAAGTCGGCGCCCGGCAGGCCACGACGGTGAGTCCGCAGGCGTTCGTCCATGCCGTGGAGGTCGTACAACATCACGTACGGCTTGCTCGCCTGGCGGAGGAAAGTCAGCACTTCGATCAGCCGTTCGCGCGCCACCCAGAGAACCGGCATGCCGGTGCGGGTGGATTGCACGGTGAAAGTATCGGCGCCGAAGCGCGCATTCAGTTCGACGACGATATCTTGGTCGTCAGCCTTATAAGGCGGGATGTACAGAACGCTGTCTGCAGTCATGGTCTCGATCGCTATCGGTCAACGTCAGGTATGAAGGTGCGCTTTCTCGGGAAAGCGCGGGTTCACACGTCGTCGGGGCTGCGCAGGTTGGTGACCTGGATACGCTGTTCGCGGCGCTGTTCCTTCTGCGAAGGCATCTCGGCGCGATAAACGCCTTGATCGCCAACGACCCAGGACAACGGGCGGCGCTCCTTGCCGATGGATTCCTGCAACAACATCAGACCTTGCAGGAATGCTTCGGGGCGGGGCGGGCAGCCGGGTATGTAGACGTCCACAGGCAGGAACTTGTCCACCCCCTGAACGACCGAGTAGATATCGTACATACCGCCGGAATTGGCGCAGGAACCCATGGAGATGACCCACTTGGGCTCGAGCATCTGCTCATAGAGACGCTGGATGACGGGCGCCATCTTGATGAAGCAGGTACCGGCGATGACCATGAAGTCGGCCTGGCGCGGTGATGCACGAATTACTTCAGCACCGAACCGGGCGATGTCATGGGGGGCAGTGAAGGCAGTGGTCATCTCCACATAGCAGCAGGACAAACCGAAGTTGTACGGCCACAGGGAGTTCTTGCGACCCCAGTTGACCGCGCCATTCAGCACGTCCTCGAGCTTTCCCATGTAGATATTGCGATGAACCTGGTCTTCGACAGGGTCGGTTACGGTCTCCCGCTGGCCGATTGGATACTGGTCATTGACCGCATCCGGATCGATCCGAGTAAGTTTGTATTGCATCGCCAAAGCCTCATTGTTTTAGCTTCGCCTGCCGCTTGCGACGGCTTTCGGGAGCCCAATCGAGCGCACCGATCCGCCAAAGGTAGACAAGACCTGCCAACAGAATTGCTATGAAAACGGTAGCTTCTATGAGACCGGCCCAGCCGCTTTCGCGAACGGACACCGACCAAGCGAAGAGAAAGAGGGCTTCAACGTCGAAGATCACGAAGAGCATCGCGACCAGATAGAATTTTGCAGACAGGCGCAGGCGCGCATTGCCGGTGGGAACTACGCCCGCTTCGAAGGGCTCGTTCTTGCTGTGACCGAAAGCTTTGCTGCCTAGGAGGCTGGAGACACCGAGCATGAAGGCACAAAGGCCGAAGACGCCCAGGAAGAAAATGGCAAATGCCCAGTTGTGAGGCATCGTAGAAACTGCATCAGGCATGCCGGACTCCTCGTTGGGACGGCTTTTGAATTATTTGCACAGGTTCAGTCTTCCGACTTGGAGCGCGATTTTATGCGTTTGTCCGGGCTCAAGTAAATTTTTCTCGGAATTAAATATCGAACAATCCGTTCTGTTGCTGCTTCTTGATAGGAATTCTTATTAAAGGAAACGCTAGACCGGACGCCTCGTATGGGCTTGGCGCTGTAGGGCATTATGCCGCAGCGCTATAAAAATGGGACAAAAAAAACGCCCCGGATTGAAGCCCGGGGCGTCTTTATTTCCTGCGGATCAACCGATCGTCAGTGGAACTGATTCATCGTGTTGTCCTTGCCGCCTGCCTTGAGCGCGGCTTCGCCGGCAAAGTACTCCTTGTGGGCGTCGCCCATGTCGGAACCGGCCATGTTCTGGTGCTTCACGCAGGCGATACCCTGGCGGATTTCCTGACGTTGAACGCCTTTGACGTAGGCCAGCATGCCCTGGTCCGCGAAGTACCCTTTCGCCAGATTGTCGGTGGACAGCGCAGCGGTGTGGTAGGTCGGCAGGGTGATCAGGTGGTGGAAGATACCGGCTTCAGCAGCGGCGTCGCGCTGGAAGGTGCGGATCTTCTCGTCGGCGATCTTGGCCAGCTCGGTTTCGTCGTACTCGACGCTCATCAGCTTGGCGCGATCGTACGCCGAAACATCCTTGCCTTCGGTGACGAAGGTGTCGAACACCTGCTGGCGGAAGTTCAGCGTCCAGTTGAACGACGGGCTGTTGTTGTAGACCAGCTTGGCGTTCGGGATCACTTCACGGATGCGATTGACCATCGCGGCGATCTGGCCCACGTGCGGCTTCTCGGTTTCGATCCACAGCAGGTCGGCGCCGTTCTGCAGCGAGGTGATGCAGTCCAGCACGCAACGGTCTTCGCCGGTGCCTTTGCGGAACTGGAAGAGGTTGCTCGGCAGGCGCTTGGGACGCAGCAGCTTGCCTTCGCGCTTGATTACGACATCGCCATTGCCCAGCTCGCTGGCGCTGATTTCTTCGCAGTCGAGGAACGAGTTGTACAGGTCGCCAAGGTCGCCCGGCTCGTTGGTCACGGCGATCTGCTTGGTCAGGCCGGCACCCAGCGAGTCGGTGCGCGCTACGATCACGCCGTCGTCGACGCCCAGTTCGAGGAAGGCGTAGCGAACCGCGTTGATCTTGGCAAGGAAGTCGGCATGGGGAACGGTCACTTTACCGTCCTGGTGGCCACACTGCTTCTCGTCCGAGACCTGGTTTTCGATCTGGATGCAGCAGGCGCCCGCTTCGATCATCTTCTTGGCCAGCAGATAGGTGGCTTCCGGGTTGCCGAAGCCGGCGTCGATGTCAGCGATGATGGGTACTACGTGGGTCTCGTAGTTGTCGATCTGCGACTGGATTTCGCTGGCCTTGGCGTTGTCATCGGCAGCGCGGGCGGCATCCAGGGCAGTGAACAGCAGGTCGAGCTCACGGGCGTCGGCCTGGCGCAGGAAGGTGTACAGCTCTTCGATCAGCGCAGCTACCGAGGTTTTCTCGTGCATGGACTGGTCGGGCAGCGGGCCGAACTCGGAACGCAGCGCGGCAACCATCCAGCCGGACAGGTAGAGATAACGCTTGTTGGTGGTCTTGAGGTGCTTCTTGATCGAAATCAGCTTCTGCTGACCGATGAAGCCGTGCCAGCAGCCCAGCGACTGGGTGTAGACGGAGGAGTCTGCGTCGTACTCTTCCATGTCCTTGCGCATGATCGCGGCGGTGTACTTGGCGATGTCCAGACCGGTCTTGAAGCGGTTCTGGATGCGCATGCGGGCGACGAATTCGGGGTTGATGGCGCTCCAGCTGCTGCCTGCCTTTTCTTTGAGAGCGGCGACGGCCTTGATGTCGTTTTGATAAGCGGACATGGTCGATCCTTTCGAAGTAGAGAATGGGTAAGCGCTGGGCGCTGCCACTCGAAACCTGTGTGCTGAAGTCAATGGGTTCGGGTGCTCGGGCTACTGCGTCGAGGGATCGACTAGGCGAGGTTGGTGCTGAGGAGGGGAACGAGCGGGGCGGGCGGCGTTCTGGCGGGCTTGTCCGAACCGATCGGGCGGTTCGCCGACAGAAGCATTCTGTCCATCTCGTTGTTAACGCTAAGCGCTTCCCCGTCCCTCAGGACGACTTCGTTCCAGTCGCAACCTCGTCAAACTGCCTTGTGGGCGGCGCAGACACGGAACGGCTCGACTGGTTGGTCTGAGCACGCTCCGGGAGACCTCTTTCGAGGCCCCTGGCTAGCGGGAGCGAGGCCATCATGCCCCTGGCAAAAACGTTCGTCAAACGATTTTGTAGTGTTTTTTCAAAGCTACTACAAAAGTCTGATGAGGCTGAAGATGACTGATCAGTCGAGCGCCTCGACCTTCACCCGAAGGGTCATGTCGTCCTGCCCCTGGGTCGAATAACGCTGCACGAAACCACGCTGGTCGGCCTGGCTGCCCTGAGTCACGCCACCCAGCGGCAGCCATTCGCCGAGCCGTCCGCTGATGCGGGTGTCGGTGCTCTGGATATCGATGCCGCCGGGTTGGCGCTGCGAGAGGCGATCCCGGTTGCTGCTGATGTTCAGGTGCACGGTATCGCCCGTCAGGCTGGCGGTAACGTAGAAACCCTGGGTGACGTTGCGGTACTGGGTGTCCTGATACACCTGTCCGTAGGGGCCGGTACTCGTCGTTGTGAGGGGCACGCTTTGACCAATCTGGATCAGCGCCGGATAGCCTTCGGTTGCCTGCACCTGTTGCACTTCGTCGCCGCGGCTTTCCGTACTGTGGCGGATGATCCGCACCTGGTCTCGGCCATTCACTTCGCCACGCCCGCTCTCGACGGAAACACCACCGGCGCTGGCCGAACCATCCACCCGGTAACCCCGGTCATCGCGCGAGCTGGCTTCCTGGGTGTCGACGGTGATCAACAGCCGACGCGGCTGGGTATCCAGTTGACCGAGCAACCCGCGCAGTTCCTGAATCTTCTCCGGCGGCGCGTTGACCACCAACTGGTTGCCGTAAGCACTCACCTTGCCTTCCTGACCGAGCACCGAGCGCGCGGTGGGCAGCACATCCTCGGCGGTGCGGAAGTTCAGCTGGATGATCTCGGTGGCGGCCTGCGCGGGCACGGCAGCGGCGAGCAGCAGGGCGACGAGGAGGGTGCGAGGCGTCATAGCAGAAAACTCCGCAGATCGGGATCGAGTGTGCTGGTGTTCCATGCCTGGTCGAACTGCGCCTGGCGCAGCCGAACCTGGGCGACATCGCGATAACGGACGTGACCTGCGTACTGATCGAGCTCGGGACGCAGCAGCAGCCCGCAGTCGTCGGCGATAAGGTATGCGCACTCTTCGTTGGGGTAGTCGGGATGCAGCTTGCGTATCTGGCAGTTGCTCGACAGGCGCCGGCTGAGGTTCAACAGGCGATGGCCTTCCTTCACGGCGCGGCCGGAGTCACGCAGGAGGATGCGCAAGTGGTTCCGCGGATGAGCCAGCAGGAAGCGTGTGCAGGCTTCTTGGATGCTGCTGTGGTTGTACAGCCAGGGCTCGAGGTCACTGCTGTACAGGCACAGGGAGCGGCGCGCCTGCTGCAGAAGCGCGGTGGCATGGCAACGGGCCTCGTCTGCCGTGCGGAACGCCTGGAGTTCGGTGGTCTGGTTGAGTGTGAAGGGCGCCGCGTCCCAGCGCTCTGCCTCGGGGTGGTCGGGAAGAGGATTGTGCACATCGAAACGACCCGGCGACTGGAACTCGATAGCGGGCAGGTCGCTCGGCTCATCAGGCAATTCCGGGGCATCGTTCATGCGAATCCTCAGTGGCTGCGACGCACCATGTCGACGTGGGGAATGCCGGCCTCGAGGTATTCGCTGCTGACGATCTCGAAGCCCAGGCGCTCGTAGAACGGCGCGGCATGTACCTGCGCACTGAGCGTCTGCTCGGCCAGCCCGAGGCGCTCGGCCTCGGTCAGTACGGCGCGCATCAGCGCATCACCGACCTTCAGCCCGCGCCAGTCGCGCAACACCGACACCCGGCCGATGTGGCCGTTGGACAGCAGCCGCGCGGTGCCGATCGGGTAGTCGCCCTCGAAGGCGAGGAAGTGCACGGCGCTCGCGTCGTCCGAATCCCATTCCAGCTCCGGCGGTACCGCCTGTTCGGCGATGAACACGCTTTCGCGGATACGTCTTAGCTCGGCATTTTCCTTCTGCCAGTCGGCGACACGAACGTGGATGCTACTCATCGGCAAACTCCAGACTTCCCTGTTTGACCAACTCCCACAGGAGATTACGCCCGTCGTCGTCGGCAAGCCATTGCTGAAGGTTTTCCTGGTGCAGCGCGTCGCAGGCGCAGACCAGCTTCAGCAGCTCCAGCAGACGCTCGGGCAACAGACGGCTCTGTCCGCTGGCGAACAGTAGCAGGCCGATATCGACCTGACTCCAGGCCATGCGCGCACTGGGGTTGCGGATCAGCACCGCGCCATCCTCGAGATCCTGGAGAAAATCGCGCTCGGAGAGCTCTTCGCCGGCAACGAGTTCCGGATAACGCGGCTCGGTCATGAACTGGCCGAACCAGGTGAGCAGGAGGCGTTCGTCGCCCATGTGCTCGTCCAGCAGCGATTTGAGGCGCTGCAGGGCGTCCATCTGGATCTGGTGCGGGTCGCTGACTGGCGCGATGTCGGCGTCGCTGTAACGGTCTTCGTCCGGGAGGAACTGGGCGAGGAAATCGGTGAAGTGGGTCAGCACTTCGGCAGCGCTGGGGGCGCGGAAACCCACGGAATAGGTCATGCACTCATCCACCGCGGTGCCGAAATGCGCCAGCCGCGGGGGCAGGTAGAGCATGTCGCCGGGCTCCAGGACCCAGTCGTCGGTCTCGTCGAAGCCGGCCAGGATGCGCAGGTCGGCATGGTCGAGCATCGGGCTGTCGCTGTCGCACATCTGCCCGATCTTCCAGCGACGCTGACCATGAGCCTGCAGCAGGAACACGTCGTAGTTGTCGAAATGCGGTCCCACGCCGCCGCCGGGCGCGGCATAGCTGATCATCACATCGTCGATGCGCCAGCTCGGCAGGAAGTGGAAGTGCTCGCGCAGCTCGGCGACTTCCGGAACGAACTGGTCGACGGCCTGCACCAGCAGCGTCCAGTCACGCTCGGGCAAATTCTGGAAGGCGTCCTCGGCGAACGGGCCGCGGCGCAATTCCCAGGGGCGCTCGCCGTCCTCGATGACCATCCGCGACTCGACCTGCTCCTCCAAAGCCAGACCGGCCAGCTCGTCCGGGGACAGCGGGCTTTCGAAGTTGGGAATGGCCTGACGGATCAGCAGCGGCTTCTTTTGCCAGTAGTCACGGAGGAACTCACGCGCGCTGATGCCGCCGAGGATTTGCAGGGGAAGATCGGAAGTCATGCGTTTGCCTATGCAAATAAAAACGCCCGGCACTGCCGGGCGTGCAGAAAGTGAAGCGGGTCAGATGCGCTTGGCCTGGGCCACGGCATTGCCGATGTAGTTGGCTGGCGTGAGCTTGCGCAGCTCGGCCTTGGCGTCTTCCGGCATCTCCAGCCCATCGATGAAAGTCTGCAGCGCCTCGGGGCTGATGCCCTTGCCGCGGGTCAGCTCCTTGAGTTTCTCGTAGGGATTCTCGATGGCGTAGCGGCGCATGACGGTCTGGATCGGCTCGGCGAGGACTTCCCAGCAGGCATCCAGGTCTTCGGCGATGCGTTGCGCATTGAGCTCCAGCTTGCTGATGCCCTTCAGGCTCGCCTCGTACGCGATGACGCTATGGGCGAAGCCGACACCGAGGTTGCGCAGCACGGTGGAGTCGGTCAGGTCGCGCTGCCAGCGGGACACCGGGAGCTTGCTGGCCAGGTGCTGGAGCAGCGCGTTGGCGATGCCGAGGTTGCCTTCGGAGTTCTCGAAGTCGATCGGGTTGACCTTGTGCGGCATGGTCGAGGAACCGATCTCGCCGGCGATGGTGCGCTGCTTGAAGTAACCCAGGGAGATGTAGCCCCAGATGTCGCGATCGAAGTCGATGAGGATGGTATTGAAGCGCGCGGTGGCGTCGAACAGCTCGGCGATGTAGTCGTGCGGCTCGATCTGCGTCGTGTACGGGTTCCACTGCAGGCCGAGATCCTGCTCGATGAACTCGCGGGCGTTGGCTTCCCAGTCGATGGACGGATAGGCCGACAGGTGCGCGTTGTAGTTGCCCACCGCGCCGTTGATCTTGCCCAGCAGCGGCACGCCGGCGACTTGGGTGATCTGGCGCTCCAGGCGATAGACCACGTTGGCCAACTCCTTGCCGAGAGTGGTCGGCGATGCCGGCTGGCCGTGGGTGCGCGAGAGCATCGGCACGTCGGCGAACTTCACCGCCAGCTCGCGGATCGACTCGGCGACCTGGCGCATCAGCGGCAGCAGCACGGTGTCACGGCCTTCGCGGAGCATCAGGGCGTGGGACAGGTTGTTGATGTCCTCGCTGGTGCAGGCGAAGTGGATGAATTCGCTGACCTTGGCCAGTTCCGGCAGCTTCGCCGCCTGCTCCTTGAGCAGGTATTCCACGGCCTTGACGTCGTGATTGGTGGTGCGTTCGATTTCCTTGATGCGCTCGGCGTGTTCGAGCTGGAAATCCTCGGCCAGCCGATCGAGCAGCGCGTTGGCTTCGGCCGAGAATGGCGCGACTTCGGCAACGCCGGAGTGGGCGGCCAGGCGTTGCAGCCAGCGGACCTCGACCTGTACGCGGAAACGGATCAGGCCGTATTCACTGAAGATCGGGCGCAGAGCGCTGGTTTTGCCGGCGTAGCGGCCATCGACGGGGGAAACCGCGGTGAGCGAGGAAAGCTGCATGGGGCGTTCTCGGACGGTCGGGGCAGGAAATGGGGCGCGTATCATACACGAATCGGCCGACCTGCCGACCGCGTGCCCCGACGGTCAGTTGCGCAGCAGCGGGTAGAGCTCGGCCAGCAGCTTGCGGCGGCTGAACACCAGTTGCCAGCGATGTCCGCCCAGCTGGCGCCACAGACGTGCGGAGCGAATACCGGCAAGGAGCAGGGCACGGATCTTCGAGGCGTTGCTGCTTTGCTGCAGGAAGCGCATGTCGCCATGTACCTGGATGCGCTGGCGGAAGGTGCTCAGGGTGTCCTGATAGAGCCCGCCGCAGGCGGCAATGACGTTGTCGTGAACGAGTCCGAAGTGTTGTACCTGCAGCTGGATCTGGTCCAGGCGGGTGCCGATGGTCTCGAGCATGTCGTCGCGCTTGGCCAGCTTGCGCTCGAGGCCAAGCAGCGCAAGCGCATAGCGCAGCGGCTCCCGCTGCAGGCTGTTGGGGTCGCGTTCCAGGGCGCTGGCCAGGGCGCGATAACCGTCGCGCAGGTTGAGGTCGTCGCCGCCGTAGACATCCAGTGTGTTTTGCGGATCGCGTACCAGCAGGCTGCCGAGCAGGCAGCCAAGGGCGCCTTCGTTTACCTGGCCGGTCCTGGCGATCCGGTCGGCAAGCGCAGCGGCGCTGAACACCGCTCCCAGGGCGACCAGCTGTTCCTGTATCGGCGTCATGCGAATTCCTTGGTGGTGCAGGGTTCGGCGACTTCGATGACGCCGCCGCCGAGGCAGATTTCGCCGTCGTAGAACACCACCGACTGACCCGGCGTCACGGCGCGCTGGGGCTCTTCGAAAACGGCGCGATAGCCGTCGGGCGTACGCTCCAGCGTGCAGGCCTGATCCGACTGGCGATAGCGGACCTTTGCGGTCAACGGCCGTGGCGTGGCGCCGACCTCGACCGGATTGACCCAGAAGATCTCGCTGGCGAGGAGGGCGCCGGAAAACAGCAGCGGATGGTCGTTGCCCTGGCCGACGATCAGTACATTGCGCTCCAGATCCTTGCCCAGCACGTACCACGGCTCGTCGCTGGCATCCTTCAAACCGCCGATACCCAGACCCTGGCGCTGGCCGATGGTGTGGTACATGAGCCCGGCGTGCCGGCCGATGACCTCGCCGCGGGTGTTCTGGATTTCGCCCGGTTGCGCCGGCAGATACTGCTTGAGGAAGTCGGAGAAGCGCCGCTCGCCGATGAAGCAGATGCCGGTGGAGTCCTTCTTCTTCGCGGTCGCCAGCCCGTGCATTTCAGCGATCGCGCGCACTTCGGCCTTCTCCAGCTCGCCAACCGGGAACAGCGTGCGGGCGATCTGCTCGCCGCCGACGGCGTGGAGGAAGTAGCTCTGGTCCTTGTTCGGGTCGAGGCCCTTGAGCAACTGGGTCTGCCCATCCACATCGCGGCGGCGCACGTAATGGCCGGTGGCGATCAGGTCGGCGCCAAGCATCAGTGCATAGTCGAGGAAGGCTTTGAACTTGATTTCGCGGTTGCAGAGGATGTCCGGGTTCGGCGTACGCCCGGCCTTGTACTCGGCGAGGAAGTGCTCGAAGACGTTGTCCCAGTATTCGGCGGCGAAGTTCGCGGTGTGCAACTTAATGCCGATCCGGTCGCACACCGCCTGGGCGTCGGCGAGGTCTTCGCGCGCGGTGCAGTATTCGGTGCCGTCGTCCTCCTCCCAGTTCTTCATGAACAGACCTTCCACCTGGTAGCCCTGCTTGAGCAGGAGAAGGGCGGAAACCGAGGAGTCCACGCCGCCGGACATGCCGACGATGACGCGTGTATGGGCTGGATCGTGCATAGGTTCGGGGTTGACGGCCACAAAAAGGAATAATTCTAACAGGCGAACTGCCGCAGGGCGATCAGCCGGCCGTGCGGATCAGCGCCAGCGGAAAGCGCTCGCCGCGGAGGTAGTCGTCGATGCAGCGCACTACCAGCTCGCTGCGCCAGCGCTCGGGCACGGCGGCGAGTTCGTCGCGGGTCATCCAGCGCGGACCGATGATGCCGTGGTCCAGCGGCGAATCGGGCAGGTGCCGCAGCGGCCGCGCGGCGAAGCAGACGCGCTGGTAGGTCACGCCGTTGCTCGGCGCGGTATACAGATAAATGCCGGTAACGGCGGTCAGCTCGACCTCCCAGCCGGTTTCCTCAAGGGTCTCGCGCAAGGCGGCCTGGAGCAGGCTTTCGTTGGCTTCGAGATGGCCCGCCGGCTGGTTGAGGACGGCTTTTTCGCCCGCGAACTCTTCCACCAGCAGGAAGCGCCCCTGGTCTTCGACGACGGTGGCGACGGTTATGTGCGGATTCCAGTCCATAAGGATGACCTCTGTAGGGTGGAGGGACGACCATGATCGCCCGGAAACAGAACCCCCGGCACATGGCCGGGGGTCTGTTGAAACGCAACAACCTTAGCGGTCAACCCTGGATCAGGGCGTCGATCGCGGCGTTGAAGGTTTTGCTCGGGCGCATGACCTGGCTGGTCAGTTCCGGGTTGGAGCGGTAGTAGCCGCCGATGTCCACCGGCGATCCCTGGACCGCATTCAGCTCGGCGACGATGGTCGCTTCCTGCTCGGCCAGGGTGCTGGCGAGCTTGCTGAAACGCTCGCGCAGCGCGGCGTCTTCGCTCTGGGTGGCCAGGGCTTCGGCCCAGTAAAGCGCCAGGTAGAAGTGGCTGCCACGGTTGTCCAGCTCGCCGGTCTTGCGCGAAGGCGACTTGTTGTTGTCGAGCAGCTTGCCCGTCGCGGCATCAAGGGTGGTGCCCAGCAACTTGGCTTTCCGGTTGTCGGTCTTGATCCCGGTTTCCTCAAGGGACACGGCCAGGGCCAGGAACTCGCCTAGCGAATCCCAGCGCAGGTGGTTTTCCTCGATCAACTGCTGCACGTGCTTGGGGGCCGAACCGCCGGCGCCGGTCTCGTACATGCCACCGCCGGCCATCAGCGGAACGATGGAGAGCATCTTCGCCGAAGTGCCCAGCTCCATGATCGGGAACAGGTCGGTCAGGTAGTCGCGCAGGACGTTGCCGGTCACCGAGATGGTGTCCTTGCCACGAATCATTCGCTCCATGCTGAAGCGGATCGCTTCGTTGTAATCCATGACGCGGATGTCGAGACCGTTCAGGTCGTGCTCTTGCAGGTACGCGTCGACCTTCAGCTTCAGCTGGCGGTCATGCGCGCGCTCCGGGTCGAGCCAGAAGATCGCCGGGGTGCCGGACTGGCGGGCGCGGGTAACGGCCAGCTTCACCCAGTCGCGGATCGGGGCATCCTTTGTCTGGCAGGCGCGCCAGATGTCGCCGGCTTCGACTTCGTGCTGGATCTTCACGGTGCCGTCGGCCAGCACGACGCGCATGATGCCGTCGGCCTTCATCTCGAAGGTCTTGTCGTGGGAACCGTATTCCTCGGCCTTCTGCGCCATCAGGCCTACGTTCGGTACCGAGCCCATGGTGGTCGGATCGAATGCGCCGTTGGTTTTGCAGAAGTTGATCATCTCCTGGTAGATGCGCGCGTAGGTGCTTTCCGGCATCACTGCCTTGGTGTCCTTCTGCTTGCCGTCGCGGCCCCACATCTGGCCGGAGTTGCGGATCATCGCCGGCATCGAGGCGTCGACAATGACGTCGCTCGGGATATGCAGGTTGGTGATGCCCTTGACCGAGTCGACCATCGCCATTTCCGGGCGATGGCTGTACACCTCGTGGATGTCGTGGAGGATTTCTTCCTGCTGCGAGGCAGGCAGCGACTTGATCTTGTCGTAGACGCTGGAGAGACCGTTGTTCGGGTTGACGCCCAGCTCTTCGAAGAGCGCGCCGTGCTTCTCGAAGACGTCCTTGTAATACACGCTCACGGCATGGCCGAAGACGATGGGGTGGGACACCTTCATCATGGTCGCCTTGACGTGCAGGGACCACATGACGCCGGTTTCCTTGCAGTCCTGCAGTGTCTTCTCGAAGAAGGCGCGCAGCTTGTTGCAGCTCATGAACATGCCGTCGAAGACTTCGCCTTCCTTCAGGCTCAGCTGCTTCTTGAGCTCGACCTTGCCATCCTTGCCGACGAATTCGATGCGCACGTCACCGGCCTGGGGCATGGTGAAGGACTGCTCGCTGGAGAAGAAATCACCGCCGCGCATGTAGTCGGCGTGGGACTGCGAAGCCATGCTCCACTTGCCCATCGAGTGCGGATGCTTACGGGCGTACGCCTTGACCGCGGCCGGGGCGCGGCGATCCGAGTTGCCTTCACGCAGCACCGGGTTCACGGCGCTGCCGAGCACTTTGCTGTAACGCGCACGGACTTCTTTTTCCGCGTCGGTCTGTGGGTCTTCGGGGAAATCCGGAACGGCGAAACCCTGTGCCTGCAGCTCGGCGATCGCGCCTTTGAGTTGCGGCACGGAGGCGCTGATGTTCGGCAGCTTGATGATGTTGGCGTCCGGCGAAGTGGCAAGAACCGCCAGCTGGGCCAGTTCGTCTTCGACCGGTTGGCTGCTGTCGAGCTGGTCAGCGAAGCTTGCGATGATGCGTCCAGCCAGAGAGATATCGCGGGTTTCGACGTCTATATCGGCGGAGGCCGCGAAGGCCTTGACGATGGGCAGAAGCGAATAGGTTGCGAGGGCGGGGGCTTCGTCGGTGAAGGTGTAGGTAATCTTCGAGCGGGTGGACATTGGCGAGAACTCTCTCTTTGCTGGGCGTGCACAGATCTCGAGGCGCGCCGGATAGACGCTTTCGCTCAGGTCGGAGTCGAAATTCGAGAATTTGCCGCAGGTGATGTTGATGGCACCAGTAGAGCGTTGTGCGGTCGGATCTGGTTTGCGATTCGACCGTTGCGAGGGCGGACATCCTGTTGCAGATGTCTCGGCTCTCGATGACTCTTTAGTCACGCGGCGCAGTATACCATCGTGTTCTTCGTCGGGCGCTTGCCGGTGCCCGATGATTAGACTAAGGAATACAGCTCGGCTCGACGCAGGTGGACTACGCTGAACACCTGCCTGAGGTTAACCACAACGTGGAGTACAGCATGGGATATCAAAAGATTCAGGTGCCTGCCGATGGTGTGAAAATCACCGTAAACGCCGATAACACCCTGAATGTGCCGAACAATCCGATCATTCCCTTCATCGAGGGTGATGGCATCGGTATCGATATCAGCCCGGTGATGATTAAGGTCGTCGACGCCGCCGTCGAGAAAGCCTACGGCGGCGAGCGCAAGATTTCCTGGATGGAAGTCTATGCCGGCGAGAAAGCCACCCAGGTCTACGATCAGGACACCTGGCTACCGAAGGAGACCCTCGAGGCCGTTCGCGATTTCGTCGTCTCGATCAAGGGTCCGCTGACTACCCCGGTCGGCGGCGGCATTCGCTCGCTTAATGTCGCACTGCGCCAGGAACTCGACCTCTACGTCTGCCTGCGCCCGGTGCGCTGGTTCGAGGGCGTGCCGAGCCCGGTGAAGAAGCCGGGCGACGTCGACATGACGATCTTTCGCGAGAACTCCGAAGACATCTATGCCGGTATCGAGTGGAAAGCCGGATCGCCCGAGGCGACCAAGGTCATCAAGTTCCTCAAGGAAGAGATGGGCGTCACCAAGATCCGGTTCGACCAGGATTGCGGCATCGGCATAAAGCCGGTATCGAAGGAGGGAACCCAGCGCCTGGTGCGCAAGGCGTTGCAGTACGTGGTGGACAACGACCGCGAGTCGCTGACCCTCGTCCACAAGGGCAACATCATGAAGTTCACCGAAGGTGCCTTTAAGGACTGGGGCTACGAGATCGCCAAGAACGAATTCGGCGCGGAGCTTCTCGATGGCGGCCCATGGATGCAGTTCAAGAACCCGCGGACCGGCAAGAACATCGTCGTCAAGGACGCCATCGCCGACGCCATGCTCCAGCAGATTCTGCTGCGACCGGCGGAATATGACGTGATCGCCACCCTGAACCTGAACGGCGACTACCTCTCCGATGCGCTCGCGGCGGAAGTGGGTGGCATCGGCATCGCGCCGGGCGCCAACCTGTCGGACACCATCGCCATGTTTGAGGCTACCCACGGGACTGCACCCAAATACGCCGGTCAGGACAAGGTCAATCCGGGGTCGGTGATTCTGTCTGCCGAAATGATGCTCCGCCACTTGGGATGGGTCGAGGCGGCGGATCTCATCATCAAGGGTACCAATGGAGCGATCTCGGCCAAGACAGTGACCTACGACTTCGAGCGCCTAATGGACGGCGCAACTCTGCTGTCCTGCTCCGAGTTCGGCGACGCATTGATCGCCCATATGTAAAGTGAGGGACAAAAGAAAAGGCCGATCAGAGATCGGCCTTTTTTTGCACGCTATCTAAGGGTCAGGCCTCAGCGGCCTGACTCTGCAGATTTACCGACGGCGTCAGGTTTTCGGCATTGCTCAACACAGGGCTAATGTTCACCGCGTGTAGCCCCTTGGGCCCTTGAATGATGTCGAAACTCACAGGCTGTCCTGCCTTAAGGGTTTTATAACCGTCCATCTGAATGGCCGAGTAATGAGCGAACAGGTCCTCATCTCGGCCGTCGGCCAGAACGAATCCATAGCCTTTGGCGTTGTTGAACCACTTGACCTTACCGCTGAGCATGCTGACATCCCTCTGCAAAGGACTCCATCTCTGGAGTATCATCCACGACGACTCCACGCAAAAAAGCACTCGCGTGGGCTCCCAATACCCAACTGGGCATTCATTGTTTGTAACACCGTTTCGCCGTTAGTCAAGGCTATGCGGCGGACGGTTGAGAAGCCTGTCATATTTGCCCTGCAGCCCAGCTCCAACCATGTGCGAGCCTTTATTTCCGTATGTTTGCAAGCAGCCAGATTCGACTAACATTCAATCAGGATGGTCCGGACAAGTGGGAGGACGAAGCGTCCGGGCTCGCTGTGCAGGAAGCCAAACCAAAATTGCAGGCACCTCCGCTGTATAAAGTGGTCATGTATAACGATGACTACACGCCGATGGATTTCGTCGTCGAAGTGCTAGAGGTGTTTTTCAATCTTAACCGAGAACTGTCGACCAAAATCATGCTGGCCGTCCATACAGAAGGGCGTGCAGTATGCGGAGTGTTCACCCGGGATATTGCAGAAACGAAGGCTGAACAGGTCAATCAGTACGCGAGGGAAAGCCATCATCCGCTACTCTGTGAAATCGAGAAGGACGGTTAGACGCCGGCCACTTGGGTATGAGGTGAAGCTATGTTGAACCGCGAACTCGAAGTCACCCTCAATCTGGCCTTCAAGGAAGCCCGTTCCAAGCGTCATGAATTCATGACCGTGGAACACCTGCTCCTGGCCCTGTTGGATAACGAAGCTGCAGCCACCGTATTGCGTGCCTGCGGCGCCAGCCTCGACAAGCTCCGGCACGAATTGCAGGAGTTCATCGACTCAACCACCCCGCTCATTCCGCAGCATGACGAAGAACGCGAAACCCAGCCCACGCTCGGGTTTCAGCGGGTTCTGCAGCGCGCCGTTTTCCATGTGCAAAGTTCTGGCAAGCGCGAAGTAACCGGCGCGAATGTGCTGGTCGCCATCTTCAGCGAGCAGGAGAGCCAGGCGGTTTTTCTGCTCAAGCAGCAGAGCGTTGCCCGCATCGACGTCGTCAACTTCATCGCTCATGGCATTTCCAAGGTGCCTGGTCAGGGTGATCAGGGCGATGGCGAGCAGGAAATCAACGATGAGGAAGGCGGTGAGGCCGTCTCCACCAATCATCCGTTGGAAGCTTACGCCAGCAATTTGAATGAGCTCGCTCGTCAGGGCCGCATCGACCCTCTGGTCGGGCGCGAAAGCGAAGTCGAGCGCGTTGCTCAGATCCTGGCCCGTCGGCGCAAGAACAACCCGCTGCTGGTTGGCGAGGCAGGTGTCGGCAAAACGGCGATCGCCGAAGGCCTGGCCAAACGCATTGTTGATGGCCAGGTACCTGACCTTCTCGCCGATAGCATCGTTTTCTCCCTCGATCTGGGCGCACTGCTCGCGGGGACCAAGTACCGCGGCGACTTCGAGAAACGCTTCAAGGCGCTGCTCAACGAGTTGCGCAAGCGGCCTCATGCGATCCTCTTCATCGATGAGATCCACACCATCATCGGTGCCGGTGCGGCTTCGGGCGGCGTGATGGATGCGTCCAACCTGCTCAAGCCGCTGCTGTCTTCCGGCGAGATCCGGTGCATCGGCTCGACGACCTTCCAGGAATTCCGCGGCATCTTCGAGAAAGATCGCGCACTCGCTCGGCGCTTCCAGAAGGTCGATGTGGTCGAACCTTCCGTGGAGGACACCGTCGGCATCCTGCGCGGCCTGAAAGCTCGTTTTGAACAGCATCACCACATCGAGTATAGCGATGAGGCGCTGCGCGCCGCCGCCGAACTGGCGTCTCGCTACATCAACGACAGACACATGCCCGACAAGGCCATCGACGTGATTGACGAGGCGGGCGCCTATCAGCGTCTCCAGCCCGAAGAGCGGCGTGTGGCGCGCATCGACGTGGCACAGGTGGAAGACATCGTGGCGAAGATCGCCCGTATACCTCCCAAACACGTGTCCAGCGACGACAAGGAGCTGCTGCGTAACCTGGAGCGCGACCTCAAGCTCACGGTGTTCGGCCAGGATGCAGCCATAGACTCGCTGTCGACGGCAATCAAGCTGTCTCGTGCGGGATTGAAGGCGCCGGACAAGCCGGTGGGTTCGTTTCTCTTCGCCGGCCCGACCGGTGTCGGCAAGACTGAAGCGGCGCGGCAATTGGCGAAAGCCATGGGTATCGAGCTGGTACGCTTCGACATGTCGGAGTACATGGAACGCCACACTGTTTCCCGGCTGATCGGTGCGCCTCCGGGCTACGTCGGCTTCGACCAGGGCGGCCTGCTAACGGAAGCCATCACCAAGCAGCCGCATTGCGTGTTGTTGCTCGATGAGATCGAGAAAGCGCATCCGGAAGTCTTCAACCTGCTGCTGCAGGTGATGGACCACGGCACGCTGACCGACAATAACGGGCGCAAGGCGGATTTCCGTAACGTGATCCTGATCATGACCACCAACGCCGGTGCGGAAACCGCGTCGCGCGCCTCGATCGGCTTCACCCATCAGGATCACTCTTCAGATGCCATGGAAGTCATCAAGAAGAGCTTCACTCCCGAGTTCCGCAACCGCTTGGACACCATCATCCAGTTCGGCCGCCTGAGCACCGAAGTGATCAAGAGCATCGTCGACAAGTTCCTCACCGAACTGCAGGCGCAGCTCGAGGACAAGCGCGTGCAACTGGAAGTCAGCGATGCCGCTCGCGGTTGGCTGGCGGAGCGTGGCTACGATGCGCAGATGGGGGCTCGGCCGATGGCGCGCCTGATTCAGGACAAGATCAAGCGTCCTCTGGCCGAAGAGATCCTGTTCGGTGAACTGGCAGAGCATGGCGGAATCGTGCACATCGATGTCGAGGCCGGCGAATTGGCCTTCGAGTTCGAAACCACGGTGGAAGTGGCCTAGCCGCTTCCTTCCATACCGCGCAGTAACGAAAACGCCCGGCTAGACCGGGCGTTTTTCATGACGCGAAAACTTCAGCGGGCGCGGTAGGTGATGCGGCCTTTGCTCAAGTCGTAGGGCGTCAGTTCAACACGAACCTTGTCGCCGGTGAGAATGCGGATGTAGTTCTTGCGCATCTTTCCGGAGATGTGCGCGGTAACGACGTGCCCGTTTTCCAACTCCACTCGGAACATGGTGTTGGGTAGGGTGTCGACGACAGTGCCTTCCATTTCGAAGCTGTCTTCTTTCGACATTCAGTAAAGCCCTCGGTGTTCTATAGGTGGCCGGACGCAAACGGCGCCTGGCAAAAGCGGCGTGCATTGTGCCCGAAAATGTGTCTTGTCGCCAAGCGATTCAGGTCAGAGCGACCCAGCGCTGGTTGACGAACAGCTCTATCGGCCGGTACTGGGTCTTGTAATTCATCTTCCGACAATTCTTGATCCAGTAGCCGAGGTAGACCGCGTGGAGGCCAAGACGTGCGGTCTCGCCGATCTGCCAGAGGATGGCGTAGCGGCCGAGACTGCGGCGTTCTTCATCGGGGTCGTAGAAGGTGTAAACCGCGGAAAGACCGTTCGGCAGCAGGTCGGTGACCGCGATCGCCATCAGCCGGTCGCCAAGACGGAACTCGTAGAAGCGCGCGAAATTCAGGTCGCGGACGAGAAAGGTGCTGAATTGATCGCGGCTCGGCGGATACATATCGCCATCGGCGTGGCGCTGTTCGATGTAGCGCGCGTAGAGCGCGTAATACTCTTCGCTGAACTTGGGCCGTACCGGCATGACGCACAGGTCGGCATTGCGCTTGAGGATGCGTTTCTGCTGGCGATTGGGTTGGAACTGGTCGGCTGGAATACGTGCCGGGACACAGGCCGAGCAGCGCTGGCAGTGAGGTCTGTAGAGGTGATCGCCACTGCGGCGAAAACCCATCTCCGACAGCCCGGCATACACCTGCGCATCCATGAGCTGGCTGGGATCGAGGAACAGGGTGGTGGCCTGCTCGCCGGGCAGATAGCTGCATGGATGAGGCTGGGTGGCGTAGAACTTCAGGCGAGCCAGCTCTGTCATCGTAGGCACTCGGGTGGACCTGACGCCAGTGTAAGCCAGGCTGCCGGTGACGCCTAGACGAGCCAGTCGGCGGTCGTCGGTTGATCCAGGTGGCGTTCGAGCCACCCGGCGAACTCGGCGCGGGAAATCGAGCGTGCGCCGAAACTCTGCAGGTGCTGGGTGGGCATCTGGCAATCGATCAGGACGAAACCCCACTGCCGCAAACGCTCGACCAGCGTAACGAAGCCGACCTTGGAGGCATTGTCGGCGCGACTGAACATCGACTCGCCAAAGAACAGTTGCCCCATCGCCAGCCCATAGAGCCCGCCCACCAGCTCATCGTCCAGCCAGACCTCTACCGAATGGGCGAAGCCCAACTCGTGCAGGCGCAGGTAGGCCTGCTGCATCGGCTGGGTGATCCAAGTGCCGTCGCTGTAGGCGCGAGGCCCGGCGCAGCCCTGCAAGACTTGCAGGAATGAGCGGTCGAAGGTGACGCGGAAGCGTTGTTGGCGAAGAACCTTCGCCAGGCTGCGGGAAACGTGAAGCGCTTCGGGCGGTAGAACGGTGCGCGGGTCGGGCGACCACCAGAGTATGGGCTGTCCATCCTGGAACCACGGGAAGCAGCCATGCCGATAGGCCCGGATCAGGCGTTCGGCGCTGAGATCCCCGCCCGCGGCGAGCAGGCCATTGGGCTCGCGCATGGCTTTGCTTAGCGGGGGGAATTCCAGCGAATCGCGGGAGAGCCAGGTCAGCATAGCGGGGGAGGGCGACGGGCAGGCCTTAGGCCCGCCCGAAGGCTCAGATATCGTCGAGGAATTTTTCGGCGTCCAGCGCGGCCATGCAGCCGGCGCCTGCCGAAGTGATCGCCTGGCGATAGACGTGGTCGGCCACGTCGCCGGCGGCGAACACACCCTCGATGCTGGTGGCCGTGGCGTTGCCTTCACCGCCGCCGCGCACGATCAGGTAGCCGTCACGCATTTCCAACTGGCCCCGGAACAGGTCGGTGTTGGGTTTGTGGCCGATGGCGATGAAGACGCCGGCCAGCGGCAGTTCCTTGGTCGTTCCGCTCAGGGTGTCTTTCAGGCGCACGCCGGTCACGCCGCTGGCATCGCCCAGGACCTCGTCCAGCGCGTGGTTCCAATGAATGCGGACGTTGCCGTTGGCGGCTTTGTCGAACAGCTTGTCCTGCAGGATCTTCTCCGAGCGCAGCTTGTCGCGACGGTGGACCAGATGGACCTCCTTGGCGATGTTCGACAGATACAGCGCTTCCTCGACGGCGGTGTTGCCGCCGCCCACCACACAGACCACCTGGTTGCGGTAGAAGAAGCCGTCGCAGGTGGCACAAGCGGACACGCCGCGCCCGGCGAAGGCCTCTTCGGAAGGCAGGCCGAGGTACTGGGCAGAGGCGCCGGTGGAAATGATCAGGGCATCGCAGGTGTAGGTGGCGTTGTCGCCCTTCAGGGTGAACGGCCGCTGCTGCAACTCGGCGGTATGGATATGGTCGTAGACGATCTCGGTATCGAAGCGCTCGGCGTGTTTCTGCATGCGCTCCATCAGCGCCGGGCCGGTCAGCCCCTCGACATCGCCGGGCCAGTTGTCGACTTCGGTGGTGGTGGTGAGCTGTCCACCGGGCTGGATTCCGGTGATCACCAACGGCTTCAGATTGGCCCGGGCGGCGTACACCGCGGCGGTGTAGCCCGCGGGGCCGGAGCCCAGAACGATCAGCCGCGAATGCTTGACTTCACCCATAAAAAGACTCCATAAGCCTTTGTCACAAAAGAGAATGCATGCTCCAATTGGGCCGCACGCAAGGGAATGCCAATTATGCTACACCGAAGAATGGGCGAGCGGGGAGCAGCGGTTTTCCGACACCGCGCCCGGGCGGTCGACATGGGCAGCGCCTTGGCAAAGCCGTACAATGGACCGCATTTTCGCCGTCATCGTTAGTTGGCGCGCCCCGAGCGCAGGAAAGACGTGTTTTGAAGAATTCCAGTTCTACCCTCCAAACCCCTCCCTGGCGACAGCAACTGAACTACCGCCTGAAGGAGGGCGCGCTGATCGCCCTGGGTGCGCTTTGCCTGTACCTGTGGATGGCGTTGCTCACTTACGACCAGAACGACCCGGGCTGGTCGCACACCAGCCGCGTGGAGCAGGTGCAGAACGCTGCCGGCCGTGCCGGCGCCTGGTTCGCCGACATCCTGTTCATGGCCCTCGGCTATTTCGCCTACCTGTTCCCCTTGTTGTTGGCGGTGAAGACCTGGCAGGTGTTCCGTAACCGCCACCAGCCCTGGCAGTGGAACGGCTGGCTGTTTTCTTGGCGCCTGATCGGCCTGGTGTTCCTGATCCTCTCCGGCGCAGCGCTGGCCTATATCCACTTCCACTCCACCAACAGCATGCCGGCGTCGGCGGGCGGTGCGCTGGGCGAGAGCCTCGGCCAACTGGCCGTCGCCGCGCTGAACGTGCAGGGCAGCACGTTGCTGTTCCTGGCGCTGTTCCTCTTTGGCCTCACCGTATTCGCCGACCTGTCCTGGTTCCGCGTGATGGACATCACCGGCAAGATCACCCTCGATTTGCTGGAGCTGATCCAGAGCGGCATGAACCGCTGGTGGAGCGCCCGCAACAACCGCAAGCAACTGGTCGCCCAGTTGCGCGAGGTGGACGACCGGGTGAGTACCGTGGCCGCGCCACTGGTGCCCGATCGCCGCGAGCAGGCCAAGGTCAAGGAGCGTCTGATCGAGCGCGAAGAAGCGTTGACCAAGCACATGAGCGAGCGCGAGAAGCGCCAGCCCCCGGTTATCACGCCTCCGGCGCCAGCGAAAGCCGCCGAGCCGAGCAAGCGGGTGCTGAAGGAAAAGCAGGCTCCGTTGTTCGTCGACAGCGCGATCGAGGGTTCGCTGCCGCCCATCTCGATCCTCGACCGCGCCGAGAAGAAGCAGAAGAGTTTTTCCCCGGAATCCCTCGAGGCCATGTCGCGGCTGCTGGAAATCAAGCTCAAGGAATTTGGCGTCGAAGTGATCGTCGAGTCCGTGCATCCGGGCCCGGTGATCACCCGCTTCGAGATTCAGCCCGGCATCGGCGTCAAGGTCAGCCGCATTTCCAACCTGGCCAAGGACCTCGCGCGCTCGCTGGCGGTGATCAGCGTGCGGGTGGTCGAGGTAATTCCGGGCAAGACCACGGTCGGCATCGAGATTCCCAACGAGGATCGTCAAATCGTGCGCTTCTCCGAGGTGCTCGAGTCCAGCGAATACGATGACGCCAAGTCGCCGGTCACCCTGGCGCTGGGCCACGACATCGGCGGCAAGCCGATCATCACCGACCTGGCGAAGATGCCGCACCTGCTGGTTGCGGGTACCACCGGCTCCGGTAAGTCGGTGGGCGTCAACGCGATGATCCTGTCGATCCTGTTCAAGTCCGGTCCGAAGGACGCACGACTGATCATGATCGACCCGAAGATGCTCGAACTGTCGATCTACGAAGGCATTCCGCACCTGCTGTGTCCGGTGGTCACCGACATGAAGGAGGCGGCCAACGCGCTGCGCTGGAGCGTTGCCGAGATGGAGCGGCGCTACAAGCTGATGTCGAAGATGGGCGTGCGCAACCTGGCAGGCTTCAACCGCAAGGTGAAGGAGGCCGAGGAGGCGGGTACGCCGCTCGCCGACCCGCTGTACAAGCGCGAGAACATGCACGACGAGGCGCCGCTGCTCGAGCACCTGCCGACAATCGTGGTGGTGGTCGACGAATTCGCCGACATGATGATGATCGTCGGCAAGAAGGTCGAAGAACTGATCGCGCGTATCGCACAGAAGGCGCGGGCTGCAGGCATCCATCTGATCCTCGCCACCCAGCGCCCCTCGGTGGACGTGATCACCGGCCTGATCAAGGCCAACATCCCGACGCGCATGGCGTTCCAGGTGTCGAGCAAGATCGATTCGCGGACTATCATCGACCAGGGCGGTGCGGAGCAATTGCTCGGCCACGGCGACATGCTCTACATGCCGCCGGGCACCAGCCTGCCGATTCGTGTGCACGGCGCCTTCGTATCCGACGAAGAAGTCCACCGCGTGGTCGAGGCCTGGAAGCTGCGTGGCGCGCCGGATTACAACCAGGACATCCTGGCCGGCGTCGAGGAGGCCGGCAGCGGCTTCGAAGGCGGAAGCGGCGAGGGTGGCGAGGACAGCGAGGACGATCCGCTCTACGACGAGGCGGTCAACTTCGTGCTGGAAAGCCGCCGCGCGTCGATTTCCGCCGTGCAGCGCAAGCTGAAGATCGGCTACAACCGCGCCGCGCGGATGATCGAATCGATGGAAATGGCCGGCGTAGTGACCTCGATGAACACCAATGGCTCGCGCGAAGTGATCGCGCCGGGGCCGACCCGCGACTGACTGATGAGGATTTCCATGCGCCTGTTTCACGTGCTGTTGCTGTCCCTGCTGGGTTTCGCCGCTATGCCGGCCCACGCCGACCAGGATGCGTCGGTGAAGCGCCTGACCGAACTGCTCCAGCAGGCGCAGACCCTGACCTCGCGCTTCACCCAGCTGACCCTCGACGCCTCCGGCGCCAACCTGCAGGAAACCGCCGGCGAGCTGGCGTTGAAACGTCCGGGGCTGTTCCGCTGGCACACCGATGCGCCGCAGGAGCAACTGCTGGTGTCGAATGGCGAGAAGGTCTGGCTGTACGATCCCGACCTGCAGCAGGTCACCGTACAGAAGCTCGACCAGCGCCTGACCCACACGCCCGCGCTACTGCTGTCCGGCGACGTGTCGCAGATCAGCGAGAACTTCGAGATCAGCCACAAGGAAGCCGGCGGCGTGGTCGATTTCGTGCTCAAGCCCAAGGCCAAGGACACGCTGTTCGACAACCTGCGCGTGTCCTTCCGCAACGGCACCATCAACGACATGCAGCTGATCGACAGCGTTGGCCAGCGCACCAACATCCTGTTCCTCGGCGTGAAAATGAATCAGCCGATCGACGCCGGGCAATTCGACTTCAAGATTCCCGAAGGCGCCGACGTCATTCAGGAATAAGAGGCTCGCGCGTTTCCCATGGACCTGTTCCGTTCTGACCCGGTAGCCCAGCCGCTGGCTGCGCGTTTACGCGCCGCCACGCTGGACGAGTACGTCGGTCAGGAGCACCTTCTGGCGCGCGGCAAGCCGCTGCGCGAGGCGCTGGAGCAGGGCGCGCTGCACTCGATGATCTTCTGGGGCCCGCCCGGTGTCGGCAAGACCACCCTGGCGCGACTGCTGGCGCAGGTATCGGAAGCGCATTTCGAGACGATTTCGGCGGTGCTTTCCGGGGTCAAGGAAATTCGCCAGGCGGTCGAGATGGCGAAGCAGCAGGCCGCGCAGTACGGTCGCCGGACCATCCTCTTCGTCGACGAAGTGCACCGTTTCAACAAGAGCCAGCAGGACGCCTTTCTCCCGTATGTGGAGGACGGCACGCTGATCTTCATCGGCGCGACCACGGAAAACCCCTCGTTCGAGCTCAACAACGCGCTGCTGTCGCGGGCGCGGGTCTACGTGCTCAAGAGTCTCGACGAAGCGGCGATGCGCAAGCTGGTGGAGCGTGCTCTGGGTGAGGACAAGGGGCTCGGACAGCGCCACCTGAGCCTGCCCGAGAAAAGCTTCCAGATTCTCCTGGCCGCGGCCGACGGCGATGGTCGCCGGCTGCTCAACTTGCTGGAAAACGCCTCTGACCTCGCCGAGGACGACGGCGAGATCGGCGTGAGCCTGCTGCAGAGCCTGCTTGGCGACAGCCGGCGACGCTTCGACAAGGGCGGAGAAGCCTTCTACGACCAGATTTCCGCGCTGCACAAGTCGGTGCGCGGCTCCAACCCGGACGCGGCGCTGTACTGGTTCGCCCGGATGATCGACGGCGGTTGCGATCCGCTGTACCTGGCGCGGCGGGTCGTGCGCATGGCGAGCGAAGAGGTCGGCAATGCCGACCCGCGCGCGCTGACGCTGTGCCTCGACGCCTGGAACGTCCAGGAGCGCCTTGGCAGCCCCGAAGGCGAGCTGGCGATCGCCCAGGCGATCGTCTATCTGGCTTGCGCGCCGAAGAGCAACGCGGTCTACACGGGTTTCAACGCCGCCATGCGCGATGTCGCCGAGAACGGCTCGCACGAGGTACCGCTGCACTTGCGCAATGCGCCGACCAAGCTGATGAAGCAGCTCGGATACGGGGAGGAATACCGCTACGCCCACGACGAGCCGGACGCCTACGCGGCGGGTGAGGACTATTTCCCCGAAGACATGCAGCCGCGCCAGTATTACCAGCCGGTGCCGCGGGGCCTGGAAAGCAAGATCCGCGACAAGCTCGATCACCTCGCGGCACTGGACCAGGCCAGCCCCAGACAACGGAGAAAGCCATGATCCGCCTGATCATCGCCGTTGCCCTGGGCGGGGCGCTGGGCTCGGTCGCCCGTTTCCTGACCTCTGCCTGGATGACCAGCCACTGGCCGCGCCATTACATTCTTGGCACCTTCGCGGTGAACATCGTCGGCTGCCTCGCCATCGGCTACCTTTACGGGCTGTTCCTGGTCCGCACTGACCTGCCCCTCGAACTGCGCGTGGGCCTCACCGTCGGCGTACTTGGCGGCCTGACCACCTTTTCCTCGTTCAGCATGGAAGTGGTACGGTTGTTCGAGGGCGGCCAGACGGGCCTCGCCATCGGCTACCTGGGCTGCAGCATCCTCGGCGGTTTATTAGCGGTCTGGGCCGGTTTATCCTTCGCACGCCTTTGAATTCCCGTCGCCGGCGACCGCCGGCGTCCTCCTTTAGGTTCCAGCTGAGATTTGCACATGCTCGATTCCAAGTTGATACGCGGCCAACTACACGAGGTCGCCGCACGCCTGGCCACTCGTGGCTATACGTTGGACGTCACGCGTATCGAAGCGCTCGAAGCCCAGCGCAAGAGTGTCCAGACCCGCACCGAACAACTGCAGGCCGAGCGCAATGCCCGCTCCAAGAGCATCGGCCAGGCCAAGCAGCGCGGTGAGGACATCGCGCCGCTGTTGGCCGAGGTCGATCGCATGGGCAGCGAGCTGGACGAGGGCAAGCGCGAGCTGGACGGCATCCAGCTGGAACTGGACAACCTGCTGCTGGGCATTCCCAACCTGCCGCATGAATCCGTGCCGGTCGGCGCGGACGAGGAGGGCAACGTCGAAGTGCGCCGCTGGGGTACGCCGAAGATCTTCGATTTCCCGGTGCAGGACCACGTGAGCCTCGGCGAACGGCATGGCTGGCTCGATTTCGAGACGGCCGCCAAACTTTCCGGCGCGCGTTTCGCCCTGCTGCGCGGGCCGATCGCCCGCCTGCACCGCGCCCTGGCGCAATTCATGATCAACCTGCACACCGCCGAGCACGGTTACGAGGAGGCCTACACGCCTTACCTGGTGCAAGCCTCGGCACTACAGGGCACCGGCCAGTTGCCGAAGTTCGAGGAAGACCTGTTCCGCATCGCCCGTGAGGACCAGGCCGACCTGTACCTGATCCCGACGGCCGAAGTCTCGCTGACCAACATCGTCGCCGGACAGATCATCGATCCGAAGCTGCTGCCGCTGAAATTCGTCGCCCACACGCCGTGCTTCCGCAGCGAGGCCGGCGCGTCGGGTCGCGATACCCGCGGGATGATCCGCCAGCATCAGTTCGACAAGGTCGAGATGGTGCAGATCGTCGATCCCGCCACCTCCTACGAGGCGCTGGAGAACCTGACGGCCAATGCCGAGCGCGTCCTGCAACTCCTCGAGCTGCCGTACCGCGTGCTCGCACTGTGCACCGGCGACATGGGCTTCGGCGCGACCAAGACCTACGACCTGGAAGTCTGGGTGCCGAGCCAGGACAAATTCCGCGAGATTTCCTCCTGCTCGAACTGCGGCGACTTCCAGGCCCGTCGCATGCAGGCGCGCTATCGCAATCCGGAAACCGGCAAGCCCGAGCTGCTGCACACGCTCAACGGCTCCGGCCTTGCCGTCGGGCGTACGCTGGTGGCGGTGCTGGAGAACTACCAGCAGGCCGACGGTTCGATCCGCGTGCCCGAAGTGCTCAAGCCCTACATGGGCGGTATCGACCTCATCGGTTGATGATTCCGTCGCCGGATACCGCGTATCCGGCGACGTTCCTGACTCGTCGCGTCTTCCTCGCAGGCCGCCATGGACTATCTCCCGCTTTTCCATAACCTCCAGGGCCGTCGCGTGCTGCTCGTCGGCGGTGGCGAGGTGGCGCTGCGCAAGTCGCGCCTGATCGCCGATGCCGGCGCTGAGTTGCGCGTCGTCGCACCGGAGATCTGCCCCGAGCTGCTGGCCCTGGCCGGTGAGGGCGCGCATCGACGCGGCTATGCGAGCGGCGATCTGCGGGGCGCCTGCCTGGTCATCGCCGCCACTGACGACGAGCCCCTGAACGCAAGGATATCCAGCGAAGCCAAGGCGCTGGGGATTCCGGTCAACGTAGTGGACGCCCCGGCGTTGTGCAGCGTGATATTCCCCGCCATCGTCGACCGCTCGCCGCTGATCGTCGCGGTGTCCAGCGGCGGCGACGCCCCGGTGCTGGCGCGGCTGATCCGCGCCCGGATCGAGACCTGGATTCCAGCGCGCTACGGCGAGCTCGCCGGCCTGGCCAAACGGTTCCGCTCGCGGGTGAAGGCGCTGTTTCCCAATGTCCGCGAACGCCGGGTGTTCTGGGAAGACGTGTTCCAGGGGCCGATCGCCGAACGCATGCTGGCCGGGCAGGGCGATGAAGCCCAGCGTCTGCTGGAAAACCAGTTGGCCGGCGGGCCCAAGCCGGCCGGCGGCGAGGTGTACCTGGTCGGCGCCGGCCCGGGCGATCCCGACCTGCTGACCTTCCGCGCCCTGCGGCTGATGCAGCAGGCCGACGTGGTGCTCTACGACCGGCTCGTCGCCCCGGCGATCGTCGAGCTTTGCCGCCGTGATGCCGAGCGCATCTATGTCGGCAAGCGACGCGCCGAGCATGCGGTGACCCAGGAACGCATCAACCAGATGCTCATCGAGCTGGCGCAAGAGGGTAAACGGGTGCTTCGCCTCAAGGGTGGCGACCCGTTCATCTTCGGTCGTGGCGGCGAGGAAATCGAAGGCCTGGCGGCGCGCGGCATTCCGTTCCAGGTGGTGCCCGGCATCACCGCCGCCAGCGGCTGTGCGGCCTACGCCGGGATTCCGCTTACCCACCGCGACTACGCCCAGTCGGTGCGATTCGTCACCGGACACCTGAAGGACGACAGCTACAACCTGCCCTGGGCCGATCTGACCTCGCCCGGACAGACGCTGGTGTTCTACATGGGCCTCGTCGGGCTACCGGTGATCTGCGAGCGCCTGATCGCGCACGGGTGCGCATCGAGTACGCCGGCAGCGCTGGTACAGCAGGGCACCACCGCCGCACAGCGGGTGTTCACCGGTACGCTCGCGGACCTGCCGGCAGTGGTCGCCGCCCATGAGGTCCATGCGCCGACGCTGATCATCGTCGGCGAGGTGGTCCGGCTGCATGAAAAGCTGGCCTGGTTCGAAGGTGCCGCCGACGCCTGAGGCGCCGGCCGATTCACGCCTGCCAGACGCCCTTGCCCGGCAACCGCTCGCGGTCGTGCGGGCGCAGGAAGTCCAGCGCGGGGCCGTCTGGAATGATGCCGGTCGGGTTGATGGTCTTGTGACTGGCGTAGTAGTGCCCCTTGATGTGGGTGAAGTCGACGGTTTCGGCGATCCCTGCCCACTGGTAAAGCTCGCGCAGCCAGTTGGACAAGTTCGGGTAATCCTCGATGCGCTGGCGGTTGCACTTGAAGTGACCGTGGTAGACGGCGTCGAAGCGAATCATCGTGGTGAACAACCGCAGGTCGGCCTCGGTGAGGTATTCACCGGCCAGGTAGCGGCGTTCGCCCAGCAAGGTATCGAGGTGGTCGAGTTCACCGAACAACTCGGCGAAGGCTTCCGAATAGGCTTTCTGGGTGGTGGCGAACCCGGCGCGATAGACACCGTTGTTGATCGCCGGATAGATCCGCTCGTTGAGCGCGTCGATTTCCGCCTGCAGCGCCTGGGGATAGAAATCCAGCGTGTTGCCGGTCAGGCCGTCGAAGGCGCTGTTGAACATGCGGATGATCTCAGAGGATTCGTTGCTGACGATCTCCGCGCGATGCTTGTCCCATAGCAGGGGTACGGTCACCCGGCCGCTGTACTTCGGGTCGTCGCGTGTGTAGCGCTGATGCAGGAAGTCCAGGCCGTCCAGCGGGTCGCCGGTGGAGCCGTAGGCGCGATCGAAGGTCCAACCCTGCTCGGCCATCAACCATCCGACGACAGAGACGTCGATCAGTCCGCCGAGGTCCTTGAGCCTGCGCATGATCAGCGTGCGGTGAGCCCAGGGGCAGGCCAGCGAAACGTAGAGGTGATAGCGCCCGGCTTCGGCCGCGAAACCCGGTTTGCCGCTCGGGCCGGCTTCGCCGTCTGCGGTGATCCAGTTGCGGCGCTGGGCCATCTCGCGTTTGAAACGGCCGTCCTCGCCGTTCTCGTACCACTGGTCATGCCAGCGCCCGTCGATCAAAAGCCCCATCGTCACATCCTCGCCAATTTCAGATTGGAGAGGAGTCTACCGGCATAGGTTCGATCGAATGTCGCAAGTTACTGCCCATACGAATCGGCTAAATCGATGGATTGCGGGTTTCCCAGCAGATTTTTGCTTGGGCGAAGGCCTCGTCGCGCGTGCGACCGAGGGCGCGCAAGCCGAGGGCTATGGTCGCCAGCACCGCTAATTGGCCATAACTGTCTTCCACTTCACCCAGCCAGAAGGCCTTCAGATGGGCGGGGTCCAGGCGCTCCGGCTTGACGTGGCGGAGTGCCGACAGCGCCGGCCAATCCTCATCCCAGTTTTCACCGTTCGCGGTACCGAAGAGGTGCGAGGCGGCGTCGGGGTTGATTTCGATCTCGCCCCCGTCGCCTTTGACCACGATGGAGGTGTCGCCCAGCAGGTGGCTGGCTTCGCGGTGAACCGCTTGGTATCCGGGATGAAAGATACTCTGCAAGCCGCATCTGGCGCCCAGCGGGTTGAGCACACGGGCCAGCGAGTGGATCGGCGACCGCAGCCCGAGGATGTTGCGCAGGTCGATCATCCGCTGCAGCTCCGGCATCCAGGCGCCCAGCGGAATGAAGGCGATGGACTCGCGGTCGAGGCTTTGCGCGACTTCGTCCCAGTTGGCGCAGCAGGGCAGGTCCAGCAATTCCAGCAGTTGCTCGCTGTACAGGCGCCCGGCGGTGTGCGCGCCAGCGCCATGGATGAGGATGCGCACGCCGTGTCCGGCGAGACACTTGGCAGCCAGCAGGAACCAGGGCAGGTGGCGCTTCTTGCCGGCGTAGGTCGGCCAGTCCAGGTCGAGGGGAATGGCTGGCGGCGAAAGGCGCGCACGTACCGCCTCGGCGAAGCCGGCAAGCTCTTCGGCGCTTTCTTCCTTGTGCCGCAGCAGCATGAGGAAGGCACCGAGCTGGGTGTCCTCCACCTTGCCATCGAGCAGGAAGCCCATGGCCTCGCGCGCTTCCTCGCGGGTGAGCCCTCGGGCGCCGCGCTTGCCTTTGCCAAGGATGCGCACGTAATGGGCGAAAGGGTGTTCGGCGGGCGTCACCAGATTCATAGCCTGACTCATAGACAGTTGCTCGGTTTCGGCAACCCGGCGAGCTTGGCCGCGAGTTTCGCCGGGGTACCCTGGAAGAGATGGTTGAGGTGCAGGCTGTTGCCTTTTTCAGGGCCCAGCTTGAGCGCCACGTATTTGATCAGCGGGCGGGTGGCCGGCGACAGCTGGAATTCGGCATAGAAGGCGCGCAACAGGTCGAGGATTTCCCAGTGCGTGGGCTGCAGCGCCAGCCCTTCGCGCTCGGCGAGGGCAGCAGCAACCGCCGGCGACCAGTCATCCAGGCGAACCAGATAGCCATCCTTGTCCAGGGCGATGCTCTGTCCTTCGATGTCGATGCTGCTCATAGCCAGCCATTCACCTTGTCGAAGTGGCCGCACAGCTCGACGAACCCCGGATAGTCGACGACCGTGCAGTGCGCCGGCGCGCTGAGCCCGCGCGCGTGCAGGTCTTCGTCGAGGGCGAACAGTGGGAAGCCTTTCGGCAAGGCGGCCAGCTCGCGCGCGGGCTGGCTGTCGCCGCGCAGCGCATACGTGGCGTCTCCGGTGAGCAGTACACCGTCGCGGCTGCCGAGCAGACGCAGGCAGCTGTCGAATCGGTCATCGCCGAAGGGTGAATGGGAAAGCAGATGCAGGGTGGTCATCAGAGCGTCACCAGCAGGTCGAAACGATCGAGCAGCGTGCGCAACGCCGCATCGTCCAGCGGCGTCACCGGCAGGTCGAGCGCCTCGGCGGTGACGCCGCGTGCGTCGAGGCTGCGCTGATCGACGTACAGTTCGTCGACACCGAACATCGGCAACGCCCGCAGGTTGGCGCTCAGGTCCTTCTGCTGAATGGCGGCGGCCTGCTGCGCGGTGGCCAGCTGAAATACGCCGTCGTCGAGAAACAGCAGCGCGACCGGCAGATCGAATGCGCCGCCGGCGAGGGCGATATCCAGGGCCTCACGGGCGCCGCTGCCACTCCAGGACGACTGCCTGCAGATCAGCAACATCGACTTGGCCATTACGGACCTCCGAAACAAACGAGGCGATCGGCAAGCTGCGCCGCTTCGTGCAACTGTCCCAATCCGGACAGCTCCCAAGGCGCGGCGACGCTAGCGCTGCGCTGGTAACGCTGCGCTTCGCCCTCATCCAGAACGCCACGGCGCAGGGCCGCGGCGATGCAGACCACAGCATCCAGCGCATGCCGCTCGACCAGTTCCCGCCAGGCGGCCGGCAGGTCGAGCTCGTCCTGCGGGGTAACCGGATTGGTGGACGCGTTGTGCACGCCGTCCTGATAGAAGAACAGCCGCACGATCTGATGCCCGCCCGCCAGTGCCGCCTCGGCAAAACGCAGGGCCCGGCGTGACGAGGGCGCGTGGGGTGGAGCGAACAGGGCGATGGCGAATTTCATGGCACGAACGCGTTTACGAACAGGCCGCCATGATAGGGTGCTTTGCCGATCCGTGCAGCGCCCATCGGCATCGGGAAACCAGACCCGCCCGGCCCGTCGAGAGCCGAGGCATGAAGTTCCTATGAAGCTGCATGCTGTTCGTCCGGTAATTGCCTGTTACTACGGGACTCTTTCTGGAAATGGCGGTCAGTGACTCTATGAGAAGCCGGGCGCCATTGCCCGACGCATCCTTTCGCAGGTGTTGTTTTGCACAAGTCAGTCCTGATCGTAGACGACGAGCCCGATATTCTCTCCATGCTACTGGAGCACCTGGCCGATTGTGGTTATGACGCCTACGGCGCTTGCAACACCGCGCAGGCCATGGATGTGCTCCAGGCGCACGACGACATCAACCTGCTCATCTCGGATTTCCGCCTGAACGATGGCACCAATGGCATGATGGTGGCGGAGGCAGCACTGAAAAAGCTTCCGATGATCAAGGTGCTGTTCATCAGTGGTCATCCCTACGAAGTCTGGTCGGCGAAGAACTTCAAGAGCCTGAATGCCCAACTGGTCAGCAAACCCTTCAGGCTTGAGCAGCTGGACGCATCGATTCACCAGCTCGTCGGTTCGGTGGCCTGATCGATTCATCGATTTTCTGGAGGTGACCATGATCCTTTATGTACCGCAGCCTCAGGTGACACTGCCACCGGTATGGCGCGCCGATGAGTCTCCGCTGAACGACCTGGACGAGACCGAAAGCGAGATCGACGAAGATCAGCCGTTGCCGGACGAGGTTCTGGAAAACCTTACCGAAGAGGCCGATGTACCCGCGGCGATCCCCGATCCGGGGCCGATGTAGCAAGCCCGAGAAGCCCCGCATTCGCGGGGCTTCTGTCATGTGCTCTGCAGCGGCTGATCGAAGGTGAAGGTAGTGCCGGCCTCGCGGCTGGACGTCACCGTCAGGCTGCCGCCATGGGCACGCGCGACTTCGCTGGCGATGTACAGCCCGAGGCCAAGACCGGCTCGCGGCATATCGCTGAGCGGCCGGGAGTAGGGCAGGAACAGCCGCTCGAGCACGCTGGCCGGAATCGGCTCGCCCTGGTTGCTCACCGAGATGCTGAAGCCACCTGCGTTGCGCCCGATATTCACCTCGACCGTTCCATCCTGCGCGCCATGGGCGATGGCGTTGGCGACCAGATTGGAAAGCAGTTGGCCGATCCGCTCGGGGTCGCAGCGAAACCCTTCCAGTCGCTGGATGTGCGCATTGATGACCCGTTCCGAATGAATCCGCTGAATCTCGGAAACCACGTGACGAAGGCTGTCCGCCAGGTTCGGGCACTCTCGCAGCTTCACCGGGATTCCGTCACCCAAGCGTCCGCGGGCAAAATCGAGGACGTCCTCGACCAACTGCGACGCGCGCTGGTTGCTGCTCACGATGTGTTTCACCAGCCGCTCGGTGCGTTCATCCAGCGGTTTGCGCATCAGCATTTCCGCACAGGCGCTGATCGCGAACAGCGGGTTGCGCAGGTCGTGCCCCAGCACCGCGATGAACTGCTCGCGCAGCTCGGCGTTCTTTCGCTCCAGCAGCAGCGCGGCTTCCGTGCGCTGGAAGCCTTCCTCGGCCTCCAGCTGGATCGCCAGCAACCGTGCGAAGGACGCCATCATCGCGACGATGTGGGGCTCGGAGAGCTTGGCTGGAAGGGGATCGAGCGCGCAGAGGGTGCCGAAGAAGCTGCCGTCGGCGCGAAACACCGGATAGGAGATGTAGCTCTCGAACTTGTACAGGCGCGGGGTGTGATGGGTGCAGTAGCGCTCGTCCATGCTCGCGTGATCGATGATCACCGGCTCGCGGGAGCCACGTACCTCGTCGCACAGGGTGGTGGCGATTTCCAGCTTGTCGTTGACCTCCAGCCCGAAGCCCAGCAGGTCCAGCACCGCGCACGCCGTCCAATCGCTCTCGGTGACCCGCGCCACGGCGACGAAACGCAGCCCCGTACTCTCCGCGATGACCTGCAGGATCGCCGGCACCGCGCTGATCCGCTCAATGGCGGATACGTCTGAAGCTATCGAGTGTTCCATGCCGATATCCACTGCAGGCGAAGAGCGCCGTTTTCCAAACAGATGAAGCCATCCCCACCGTTGAGAGGGGCGATGCGAGTGGCGTGGGAAGGTTGGTTCGGTAAAGAAACCTAAAAAAAGAAAAGCCCGCACAGGGCGGGCCAAGAGCCATAACACACAGCAACACAAAGGAGTCATTTGCGTTGGAAGGAAAGACTACGCCGGTGAAGGTGAAAGATTCGTGAAGAAAACCAGCTGTCGAGTAGCTGGTTCGGAAGGTACTTGGACTGCGTCAGCGGCGTCGACGCCGGAGAGAATGGTGCCCGAAGCCGGGGTCGAACCGGCACGGGGTTACCCCCGAGGGATTTTAAGTCCCTTGCGTCTACCGATTTCGCCATTCGGGCGGTAGCGCTACAGCGTGATCGCCTGGCGGCGACGCGCGGAATATATACAGCGAGGCACGTGCAGGCAAGGTTGCCCAGGCATTTTCCGTCGTGCCGAAATAGCGGGGTGCAGAAATGAAAAAGCCCCGTAGATGCTTGATCTACGGGGCTTTCATAATGGAGGCCGATGTCGGAATCGAACCGGCGTACACGGATTTGCAATCCGCTGCATAACCACTCTGCCAACCGGCCTCAAAAACGAAGACGCCGCAAACTGCGGCGTCAACGTCAACAAACTGGAGCGGGAAACGAGACTCGAACTCGCGACCCCGACCTTGGCAAGGTCGTGCTCTACCAACTGAGCTATTCCCGCGTCTTGGTGACGGGCGCCATTCTAGCGATTCGGAACGCCCCGTCAACCCCTTGATTCAAAAAAGTTTATTTCTTTTCAGGGTTGATGCTCAGATGCGGCCATGCGGCGATCAGGTATTGCAGCATCGACCACAGCGTCAGCACCGCGGAGATGATCAGCAGGACGAAACCGAGCAGCACCCAGTTGCTCATTACCGGCGGGTTGGCCAGCAGGATGATCAGCGCGGCCATCTGCGCGGCAGTCTTCCATTTCCCCCAGTTGGACACCGCGACATGGGCGCGGGCACCAAGCTCGGCCATCCATTCGCGCAGGGCGGACACCACGATCTCGCGACCGATAATGATCGCAGCCGGCAGCGTCAGCCACAGCGTGGCGTGCTCTTCGACCAGCAGCACGAGGGCGACGGCGACCATCAGCTTGTCCGCCACCGGATCGAGAAAGGCGCCGAACGGCGTGCTCTGTTCCAGGCGGCGAGCGAGATAGCCATCGAACCAGTCGGTGACCGCGGCAATGGCGAATACGCCGCTGGACGCCCAGTAGCTCCAGGAGAACGGCAGATAGAAGAAGAGGATGAAGACCGGGATCAGAAGAACGCGCAACACGGTGAGCAAATTTGGGATATTCATCGGCGCGAACTGGCTGCTAAGTGAAGCGGTATTCTACTCGCTGTGCAGGGCTGCATAAATCGACTCGGCGAGCTTTTTGCTGACGCCGGGTGCTTTGGCGATTTCCTCGGCACTGGCGCGGGCCAGCTCCTGCAGGCCGCCGAAGTGCTTGAGCAACTCCCTTCGACGCTTCGGCCCGACGCCCGCGACGTCCTCCAGCGTGGAGGTGCGACGGGTCTTGCCGCGGCGCGCGCGGTGTCCGGTGATGGCGAATCGGTGCGCTTCGTCGCGGATCTGCTGGATCAGGTGCAGGGCAGGGGAATCGCCTGGCAACGTGAATTCGTGGGCAGCATCGTTCAGGTACAGCGTTTCCAGGCCTGGCTTGCGCGTTACGCCCTTCGCCACGCCGAGCAGGATCAGATCTGGTACCGCCAGCTCCTGAAGCACCTCCTGGGCCATCGTCAGCTGACCCTTGCCGCCGTCGACCAGCAGCACGTCTGGCAGCTTGCCTTCACCTTCCTTCAACTTGCTGAAGCGCCGGGTCAGTGCCTGGTGCATGGCGGCGTAATCGTCGCCCGCGGTGACGCCTTCGATGTTGTAGCGGCGATAGTCGGACTTCAACGGACCTTCCGGGCCGAACACCACGCAGGACGCCACCGTCGCCTCGCCGCTGGAATGGCTAATGTCGTAGCACTCCAGGCGTTGCGGCGGTTCGTCGAGGCCGAGCGCTTCGGCCAGGGCGTCGAAGCGCGCGCTGAGGTGTTGCCGGTTCGCCAGTCGCGCCGCCAGCGCCTGCTCGGCGTTGGTCACCGCCAGCGCCTGCCAGCGCGCACGCGTGCCGCGCACCCGGTGGCTGATGTCGAGTTCGCGCCCACGCAGTTCGTGGATCGCCGAGAGCAGCGTCGGGTAGTCGTCGTGCAGCACGTTGACGATCAGTTCGCTGGGCAGATCGCGTTCGCTGTTGGTCAGGTAGTACTGGGCAAGGAATGCATAGAGCACTTCGCCGGTGTCTTCCTCGATGGCGACCTGCGGGAAGAAGTTCTTGCTGCCGAGCACCCGCCCGCCGCGCACGCTGATCAGGTGCACGCAGGCGCCGCCGGGGTTGACCATGGCCGCAACCACGTCGACGTCGCCGGTGCCGCCCTCCATGCTCTGCTGGTCCTGCACGCGACGCAGGATGGCGGCCTTGTCACGCAGCTCGGCGGCCCGCTCGAAGTCCAACCGCATCGCCGCCTGCTCCATGTTCGCCGACAGCTCGGCCGACAGGGCGTTGCTGCGCCCTTCGAGGAACATCACCGAATGGCGCACGTCCTCTGCATATTCCTCGGGCTCGACCAGGCCCACGCAAGGGCCTTTGCAGCGTTTGATCTGGTATTGCAGGCAGGGCCGCGTGCGATTGCGGTAGTAGCTATCTTCGCATTGCCGGACCAGGAACGCCTTCTGTAGCAGGCCGAGACTCTCGCGAATCGCTCCGGCGCTGGGGTAGGGGCCGAAATAGCGGCCTTTCTGCTTCTTCGCGCCGCGATGGATGCCCAGGCGAGGAAACGCGTCCTCGCTGGAAAGAAAGACGTACGGGTAGGATTTGTCGTCGCGCAGCAGGATGTTGTACGGCGGCCGCCATTCCTTGATCAGCGTCTGCTCCAGCAGCAGCGCCTCGGTTTCATTGGCGGTGATGGTGGTTTCGATCTGCGCGATGCGCGCCACCAGGGCGGCGGTCTTCGGCGCCAGGCCGACCTTGCGGAAGTAACTGGCCAGGCGCTTCTTGAGGTTCTTCGCCTTGCCGACGTAGAGCAGCTTGGCGTCCGAGTCGAACATGCGGTAAACGCCGGGGCGACCGCTGCAGTGGGCGAGGAAGGCGCTGGGGTCGAACGCGTGCGACATCGTCAATTGATGGTGTCGACCATGCCGTGGCGCACCGCCAGCAAGGCCAATTCCACATCGCTGGTGATCGAGAGCTTCTCGTAGATGCGATAACGGTAGGTGTTCACCGTCTTCGGCGACAGGCAGAGCTTGTCGGAGATGCTCTGCACCTTCTGGCAGTTGGCGATCATCAGCGCGATCTGGATCTCGCGTTCGGAGAGCAGGTCGAACGGCGAACCGTTGACCTGTGGCTGGAACGACTTGAGCGCGAGTTGCTGGGCAATCTGCGGGCTGATGTAGCGCTGCCCGGCGAAGACCAGGCGAATGGCCTGGACCATCTCCTCGAGCGCGGCGCCTTTGGTCAGGTAACCGGCGGCGCCGGCCTGCAGCAGCCGCGTGGGGAAGGGGTCCTCTTCGCAGATGGTCACCGCGATCACCTTGACGTCCGGCTGGCTGCGCAACAGCTTGCGTGTCGCTTCCAGACCGCCGATACCGGGCATCTTGATGTCCATGAGAACGATATCGGGCTTGAGTTCGCGCGCTTTCTTCAGCGCCAGCTCGCCGCTGTCGGCCTGACCGATGACTTGCAGACCTTCTATATCTGCGAGCATTCGGGTAATGCCCGTACGTACCAGATCGTGATCGTCGACCACCAGGACCCTAATCAAGCGACACCTCGTTGCACAACGCCGTTTTCACAGCATCGCGTCACCTTAACAAAAAGCCGAAGCGTCACCTAGCGCGGTGCAGGCAACGGGATGACCAGCGGACATAGGAGAGGGAGATGCGGCAGATGAATGGCGGAAGCGCAGAGATTCGAACTCTGGGACCTGTTACAGTCGGCGGTTTTCAAGACCGCTGCCTTAAACCACTCGGCCACACTTCCGCAGGTATTGCGGGCGGCAATAGTACCGGATCGCAACACGCTGTCAAACACTGTGCCTTGGCAGCGGGCGGGCCTTTGTTATGATCCGTTCATCCTTGCCGCAGGACCCATTTTTACAGGAGCGTTGCCATGCAAGATCGTGAATATTCCCTGAACAGTCAGGTGCAAGTCGAACAGGCCGAGGTCGGTCGAGTTCTGCGCAACACCTACGGGCTACTGGCCATGACCCTGGCATTCAGCGGCCTGGTCGCTTTCGTCGCGCAGCAGATGCGCGTGGGCTACCCGAACTTCCTCATCGTGCTGGCGGGTTTCTACGGTCTGTTCTTCCTGACCGTGAAACTCCGCGATTCCGCCTGGGGATTGCTGTCGACCTTCGCCCTGACCGGGTTCATGGGCTACACGCTCGGCCCGATCCTCAACCGCTACATGGGCATGAGCAACGGCGCTGAAGTGATCAGCTCGGCATTCGCCATGACCGCACTGGTGTTCTTCGGCCTGTCGGCGTACGTGCTCACCACCCGCAAGGACATGAGCTTCCTCGCCGGCTTCATCACGGCGGGTTTCTTCGTCCTGTTGGGCGCGGTGCTGGTCAGCCTGTTCTTCCAGATCAGCGGCCTGCAGCTCGCGATCAGCGCCGGCTTCGTGCTGTTCTCCTCGGCGGCGATCCTGTTTCAGACGAGTGCGATCATCCATGGTGGCGAGCGTAACTACATCATGGCGACCATCAGCCTCTATGTGTCGATCTACAACCTATTTATCAGCCTGTTGCAGATCTTCGGCATCTTCGGTCGCGACGACTGACCCTGGCCGCGATGAATGGAGCCCGCTTCGGCGGGCTTTTTCATGCCTGGAGAAAAGCGGTGCGTCAGACCCTGCAAAATGCATGAGTGTTTCGCGCCGGCATTGCAGAATAAATGAAGGTACCGCGAGCGTCGCTCTCAGCCCCCCTGATAAATAAAGGCTCTAAGGGTAAAAAGGATTTGGCATGAAGGCTGCTATAGAGATGCGAGTCCTGGCCCCCTTTCGGAGTAGAACAATGACCATCTCACTGCAGCCGATCATTTCCGCCTTTCCCGACTACACCGTAACCGCTACCCAGCGTCCGGATGGCAGCCAGTTGCTGTCGCTGGAGAAGGACGGCGTGCAGGTCACTCGGGTTATCCCTTCGCCCCAGTTGAGTGCTCCGGTTCGTGTGGAATGGCTCCTCAGCGCGATTCGCCGCGACATCACCCAAGCCGGTGGCGTGGTTGCCGAAATCGCCGCCATGCAATCCCAGCGTCAGGCGGTCGCCCAGCATCCCTGAAGGCTGGAATTGACTGGACAACGGCCCGACAGCGTCAATCGCTGTCGGGCCGTTGCGTTTCCGGGGTCGAAGGCGGGGAGGTGTTCGACCCGCCCGAGCGCTCCGTCAGCCAATGCAGGCGGCCCTGCAATGGCGCGGCGAAAT
>NZ_JASCPA010000032.1:0-54753 GCF_029959715.1 Pseudomonas sp. PS02288
GCGTTTTTTTATGCGCAGCGCCACCGTAGGGTGCGCCGCGCGCACCGAGCCGCTCCCCGATTGCCGCGGATGTGTTACGAGTCCATCTTTGAGCGTTGGGGCTCATGGTGCGCACGGCGCACCCTACGAATGCTCATCCGCGTACCGACCAGACATCTCACGAATCCAGCCCGAAACAGCGGTGCTCACGCCGCGCGCCCTACGGAAGCGTATCGGGAGGTACTACGAATCCATCCTGGAGAGTCGCGGCGCGTTGAGTGCGATCAGGCTTTGCGCCCGTTGAGGATCAGCAGGGTCACCACGCCGCCGACGATGCCCCAGAACGCCGAGCCGATGGACAACAAGGTCATGCCGGAGGCGGTGATCATGAAGGTCACCAGCGCCGCCTCGCGCTCGCGGGCGTCCTGCATGGCATTGGTCAGGCCGTTCATGATCGAGCCGAGGAGGGCGAGCGCGGCGATCGACAGCACCAACTCGCGCGGGAAGGCGGCGAACAGCGCGGCCAGGGTGGCGGCGAAAGTGCCGGCGATGGCGTAGAAGATGCCGCACCAGAAGGCGGCGGTGTAGCGCTTGTTCTTGTCTTCGTGGGCGTGCGGGCCGGTGCAGATGGCGGCGCTGATCGCCGCCAGACCGATGCCGTGGGCACCGAACGGGGCAGTGATCAGCGAGATGATCCCGGTCGCGCTGACCAGCGGGGAGGCGGGTGTCTGGTAGCCATCGACGCGCAGCACGGCGACGCCGGGCATGTTCTGCGAGGTCATCATCACCACGAACAGCGGAATGCCGATGCTGACCACGGAGGCGAAGGAGAAGCTCGGCGTGGTCCACACCGGTGCTGCCAGTTCCAGGGTGAAGTGGCTGAAATCCAGCAGTCCCAGGGCGCCCGCCAGCACGCAGCCGACCAGTAGCGCCACCAGCACCGCATAGCGCGGTGCCAGGCGCTTGGCGATCAGGTAGGAGAAGAACATGCCCAGAACCAGCCCGGTACGGTGCTGTGCGGCGACGAAGATTTCGCTGCCGATCTTGAACAGGATGCCGGCGAGCAGGGCGGCGCACAGCGAGCCGGGCAGCTTGCGCATGATCTTCTCGAAGCTGCCGGTAAGGCCGCAGAGCAGCACCAGCGCGCCGCTGAACAGGTAGGCACCGATCGCCTCGCTGTAAGGCACGCCGGCAAGGCTGGTCACCAGCAGCGCCGCGCCCGGCGTAGACCAGGCGACGGTCACCGGCGTGCGGTAGTACAGCGACAGGCCGATGTTGCACACCGCCATGCCGATCGACAGTGCCCAGATCCACGAAGCGATCTGGCCGCCGCTGAGCCCCGCGTTCTGCCCGGCCTGGAACATCAGCACCAGCGAACTGGTGTAGCCAACCAGCATGGCGATGAAACCGGCCACTACCGCTGAGGGCGCACTGTCGGCGAACGGGCGCACCCGCGCCGTCGTCATCTGATTCATCGGAACGCTCCCTGAACATCCGCGAAAATGGGGTACAGCGAGGCCACCAGCAACAGCGCCATGCCGACGTTGAACACACGCAGGATGCGTGGCCGCTCCAGCCAGCGCCGCAACAGGCTGCCGGCAACCGTCCAGAGGCCGACGCTGGGGCAGTTTATCAGGGCGAACAGCGCGGCAATCAGCAGCACGTTGACGATGAAATTCTCTTGGGGCGCATAGGTGGTGATGGCGCCTATCGCCATGATCCAGGCTTTTGGATTGACCCATTGGAAGGCGGCGGCCTGAAGGAAGGTGAACGGCTTGCCACGCGCGTCGGCGCGGGTTTGCGGCGCGGCGGAGCCGGCAATCCTCCAGGCGAGGTAGAGCATGTAGGCCGCGCCCAGGTAACGCAGCGCGGTGAACAGCAGCGGCACGCGCTCGAACAGCTGGCCGAGGCCAAGGCCGACGGCGATCACCAGCAGCATGAAGCCCAGGCTGATGCCGAGCATGTGCGGCAGCGTGCGACGCACGCCGAAGTTAACGCCGGACGCGAGGAGCATCATGTTGTTCGGTCCGGGCGTTACTGAGGTGACGAAGGCAAAGGCGATCAGGGCGACCAGCAGGTCCGGGCTCATGGGGCGTTCTCCTTGGGAGCGGAAAGCCTAAGGGCGCCCCCGGATGGAGTCGCCATACAGCCGGTTTTGCTTTGAGCGGTACAGTCGAGGACTGTTATTGAACTGTATCGGTAGGTACTGTCTGCACTGTCCAGTGTCATGGAGATCGGAACATGGAAGAAAACCCCTACAGCGCACCCCAGGTCGCACTGGTCGATGACCACCGCCCCTCGAAACTGCCTGGTTGGAGTGTCGCGCAACTGGAACTGCTCGGCTGGCTGAGTCTGGTTTCGGTGCTCGGCACGCTGGTCCTGCTGGTCCTGGCGTTCGTCGGCGGACTGACCGCGCAGGCCGGGCTAGAGCGCTACTCGAACTGGCTCGGCCTGGTCATGGTGCTGCTGGGGGATTACCTGTTGCTGCGCCTGAACAGCTTCGCCCAGGCCCGCTTCGAAGCGCGGGGACTGAGCGCGCCGGTGTGGACGGTGGTGGCGCTGAGCCTGCTGATGGAAGCCTTTGACCTGGCCTTCGGCAACCGCTCGTTCACCCATTTCAGCTGGGAAACGCTGGTGTACTTCGGCCTGGTGTTCGCGCTTGGCGCCAGCAGCACCTGGTACGGCATTCGGCTGCTGAAGGTGCAGAACGTCTATCCGGTGTTCCGCCTGATGGCTTGGCTGGAGATCGTCGGCGGGCTGATGATGGCGACCCTGGTGCTGATGCTGCTGGGCATGCTGCCCCTGCTCGGCGCCACGCTGGCGATGATGGTGGTGTTCTTCAAGGGCGCGGCCGAGGTGCGTGAGCAGATCGCCTGAGACGTCAGTCCTCTTCGCTGCCGGCCAGGCGCCCGGCGCTTAGCGCAAGGTTGACCGCCAGCCAGCCTTCCACCGCCTGCTCGCCGGTCTCGGCGAACACCCGCTGGAGGATTCGCGCCTGCTCGCGACGCAGGGCCTGCTCGAGCTTCGCACCTTCGGCGGTGAAACCGAGCAGGCGCTTACGTTTGTCATCCTCAGCGGTCACGCTCTGCACCAGGCGCATTTCCACCAACTGGCGCAACGGGGTATTCAACGCCTGTTTGCTGACGCCCAGGTAGCCGAGCAGCTCCTTCACGCTGAGCCCCGGATAGCGGGCGATGAAGAACAGGATGCGATGGTGCACGCGGGACAGTCCGCGCCGCGCGAGCATCTCGTCGGGCTTGGCGGTGAAGGCCTGGTAGCCGAAAAAGAAGGCTTCCATCGCCTGGCGCTGATCGGTCGATTTTTTTAGGTCAGTCATATTGACGTTTATACAACGGGCAGCGTAGTTTCGGTCAAGCAGTTTGACCAAAATTCCACGCCTTGCCCCGGTGACATCATGGCCTTTTCCGAACGCGTTTCCCGTCTCAAGAGTTCCCTCATCCGCGAAATCCTCGCCGCGGCGCAGCGTCCGGAAGTGATGTCCTTCGCCGGCGGGCTGCCGGCCGAATCCATGCTGCCGGCGATGGACTGGAGCGCGCTGCCGGCGAGCATCGGCCAGTACGGCATGAGCGAAGGCGAGCCGGCGCTGCGCGAGGCGATTGCCGCCGAGGCGCGCGCGCTGGGCGTGGCCTGCGAGGCCAGCCAGGTGCTGATCGTCAGCGGATCGCAGCAGACGCTCGACCTCGCCGCCAAGCTGTTCATCGATCCGGGCACCGAAGTGCTGCTCGAAGCGCCGACCTACCTGGCGGCGCTGCAGGCATTCCAGCTGTTCGGCGCCGATTGCATCGGCGTGCCGCAGGAAGCCGATGGTCCGGAACTGGGCGCCCTGCGCGAAGCGCTGGAAACCCGCAAGCCGGCCTTCGCCTACCTGATCCCGACCTTCCAGAATCCGTCCGCGGTGCGCTACAGCGAGGCCAAGCGCGATGCCGTGGCGGCGATGCTCGACGAATTCCAGGTCACCCTGATCGAAGACGAACCCTATCGCGAGCTGACCTTCGATGGCGGCAGTGCCACGCCCATCGTCACGCGCCTGAAAAAAACCAGCTGGATCTACACCGGCACCGTGTCCAAGACGCTGCTGCCGGGCCTGCGCGTGGGGTTTCTGATCGCCACGCCGGACCTTTATCCGCATCTGCTGCGGCTGAAGCAGTCGGCCGACCTGCACACCAACCGCATCGGCCAGTGGCAGGCGCTGCAGTGGCTGGGCAGCGAGCAGTACCGCGCGCACCTGGTCGAGCTGCGCAGCTTCTATCGCACGCGCCGCGACGCGATGCAGGCCGCGCTGGAAGAGCATTTCGGCGACCTCGCCAGCTGGGAAGTGCCGCAGGGCGGGCTGTTCTACTGGCTCAAGCTGCATCGTCCGCTGGACACGCGCACACTGTTGAATCCGGCCTTGGCGCAGAACGTCGCCTTCATGCCGGGCGAGCCTTTCTTCATCGATCCGGAGGCCAATCCGGGTTATCTGCGGCTGAACTTCAGCCATGTGGCGCCGGAACGACTGAGCGAAGGCCTCAGGCGGCTGGCAGGCGTGATACGCGAAGCCCAGGCCGCCGAGGCGGCCTGAGTACGGAAACATAGGGAGCATCGGCATGTACAAGGTTTACGGCGATTTCCGTTCGGGCAACTGCTACAAGGTCAAACTCATCCTCAACCTGCTCGGCAAGCCTTACGAGTGGGTGACGGTGGACATCCTCAACGGCGGCACCAAGAGCCCCGAGTTCCTCGCGCTGAATCCGAACGGCAAGATTCCGGTGCTGCAACTCGAAGACGGCACCACGCTGTGGGAATCCAACGCGATCCTGAATTTCCTAGCCGACGGCAGCGACCTGCTGCCGACCGAGCCGCGCCTGCGTACCCAGGTGCTGCAGTGGCAGTTCTTCGAGCAGTACAGCCATGAGCCGTTCGTGGCGGTGGCGCGGCGCATCAAGTGGCTGGAGGGCATGCCGGAGGCGCGTCGTGAAGAGTACGAAGGCAAGCTGATCGACGGCTACCACGCCTTCGCGGTGATGGAGCAGCAGTTGCAACGCACGCCGTATCTGGTGGGCGAGCAGTACACCATCGCCGATATCGCGCTCTACGCCTACACCCACATCGCCGACGAAGGCGGTTTCGACCTCGCCGGATTCCCCGCTATCCAGGCCTGGATGAAGCGAGTGGCGAGCCATCCGCGGCACGTCGGGATGCTCGACTGAGAAACGAAAAACCGGCCTCGAGGGCCGGTTTTTTCTTGCCGCTCGATGGCGGGCGGTTCAGTTCACCAGGCTGAGGAACTCGGCGCGGGTGTCGGAGTTCTCGCGGAACTCGCCGAGCATTACCGAGGTGACCATCGAGGAATTCTGCTTCTCCACGCCGCGCATCATCATGCACATGTGCTGCGCCTCGATGACCACCGCAACGCCGGCGGCATGGGTGATGCTCTGCACGGCATCGGCTATCTGCCGGGTGAGGTTTTCCTGGATCTGCAGGCGGCGCGCGTACATGTCCACGATGCGTGCGACCTTCGACAGGCCGAGGACCTTGCCGCTGGGCAGGTAGGCGACGTGCGCCTTGCCAATGAACGGAAGCATGTGGTGTTCGCACATCGAGTACAGCTCAATGTTCTTCACCAGCACCATCTCGCTGTTGTCGGAGCTGAACAGCGCGCCGTTGGTGACTTCTTCCAGCGTCTGCTGGTAACCGCGGCAGAGGTACTGCATGGCCTTGGCCGCCCGTTTGGGGGTGTCCAGCAGGCCCTCGCGGTTCACGTCCTCGCCGATCTCGGCCAGGATTTCCGTGTAATTCTTTTCCAGGGACATTGATCTACCTAGGGATGTACGCAGATAAGCACGGCAGGGTAGGTCGGCGCCGTCTGGCTGGCAAGCCTGATGCGTGCGCACCGGCTGATGGACGCAACTCTGCCGCTTCGCTGCCGTCGATTGCGGCCGGGTGTCGCGGCCCGCTAGCATGGGCGTTTTACTGTTTCGGAGTCACCATGCTGGCCCAGTTGTTCGCCGTTCTGGCCCCCGTTCTGATCACCGCCGGACTCGGTTATGGCTGGGCCCGCAGCGGCCATGCGTACCCCACCGACTTCATCGCCAAGCTGGTGCTGAACATCGCCACGCCCTGCCTGATTCTTTCCACCCTCAGCCGCGCGCAGCTCGATCGTCACGCGTTCGCCGAGATGGCCATAGCCTGTGTGCTGGTCACCGTCGCCATGGGGGTGGTCGGGTTTATCGCCAGCCGGATGTCGGGCAAGGATTGGCGGGTGCTGGTGCCGGGCTTCCTGTTTCCCAACTCCGGCAACATGGGTCTGCCGATGAGCCTGTATGCCTTCGGTGAGCACGGCCTGGCGCTGGCGGTGGCGTTCTTCATGGTCCTCTCGGTGGGGCATTTCAGCATCGGGCCGGCGATTTCCGGCAGCGCGCCCCCGCTGAAGAAAGTCTTCAGCAATCCGATCCTGATCAGCCTGGTGCTGGCCCTACCGCTGGTGATCTTCGATATCGAGCTGCCGCGCTGGCTGGACAACAGCCTCGATCTGCTGGCCGGGATGACCATTCCGTTGATGCTGCTCACGCTCGGGGTCTCGCTGGCATCGATCCGCGTGCATCATCTGGGCAGCGGGATGCTGCTCGGCGGGTTGCGGATTCTGTGCGGGGCCGGTGTCGGCTGGCTGGTCGGCGTGCTGCTCGGCCTGCCGCCGCTGAGTCTGGGCGTGCTGGTGATGCAGTCCGCGATGCCGGTGGCGGTGTTCAACTACCTGTTCGCGGTACGTGCGAACCGCTCGCCGGAAGACGTGGCGAGCCTGGTGCTGTGTTCGACGTTGCTCTCGTTCGTGTTTCTTCCGCTGCTGCTGCTCTGGCTGCTGCCCGCGTCGAGCTGAGGGGCGACGGCTTCAGCCGATGAAGCCGGTGAGGTTCGGGACGATCAGGATCAGGGCGATGGCGACCACGATCAATCCTGCCTGGCGCATTTTCGGCTTTTTGAACATAGGCACGGCCTTTCTTCTTGTTGTTGACGGTGCTGCGACCGGTCGACACGAGGGCGGCGCTGCCGGTCGATAGCGTCTGTTCGAGTAGACTCCACGCGCCGTGTCCTGTTGCACCGCTTCGCTGTGCGTGTCCCGATGCCGGCCTTTACGGCGCAATTCCCCATTCCAGAGCCTTACCAGGCGCCTCGCCCCACGCGCCGGCGGGCTGCCGTTCGTCTGAGCGTCGCGGTCAAGTTCGCTGAGCGCATCGGTCATTGCCTCCTGTACACGCGCGATTAAGGTGAACTCACCCCGGCCTGCCGCCGGTTCGTTCGTGATCAAAACGAGAACAAACCATGACCGAAGCAATGATTTTCGACGCGGTGCGCACGCCCCGCGGCAAGGGCAAGAAGGACGGTGCGCTGCACAGCGTCAAGCCGGTGAACCTGATGGCCGGGCTGTTGCGCGCGATCCAGCAGCGCAACGACCTGGACACCACGCAGGTCGACGACATCGTGCTTGGCTGCGTGACGCCGGTGGGCGACCAGGGCGCCGATATCGCCAAGACTGCCGCGCTGGTGGCCGACTGGGACGAGCAGGTCGCCGGGCAGCAGATCAATCGTTTCTGCGCCTCTGGCCTGGAAGCGGTGAACATTGGCGCGATGAAGGTGCGCTCGGGCTTCGAGGACCTGGTCCTGGTCGGCGGCGTGGAGTCCATGTCGCGCGTGCCGATGGGATCGGATGGCGGTGCCTGGGCGATGGACCCGGAAACTAACCTGCATACCCAGTTCGTCCCGCAGGGGATCGGTGCCGACCTGATCGCCACCCTCGAAGGGTTCAGCCGGCAGGACGTCGATGCCTTCGCCCTGCGCTCGCAGCAGAAAGCCGCCCGCGCCCGCGCCGAACAGCGCTTCGCCCGCACGCTGGTGCCGGTGACCGACCAGAACGGCATCGTCCTGCTCGACAACGACGAGTTCATCCGCACGGACTCCACCCTGGAAGGCCTCGGCGCCCTCAAGCCGAGCTTCGAGATGATGGGGCAGATGGGCTTCGACGCCACGGCGCTGCGCAAGTACAGCTACCTGGAGCGCATCGAGCACGTGCATACGCCGGGCAACAGCTCGGGCATTGTCGATGGCGCCGCGGCCATGCTGATCGGCTCCGAGGCCAAGGGCCGCGAGCTGGGCCTGAAGGCGCGCGGTCGTATCGTCGCCACGGCGGTGACCGGCAGCGATCCGACCATCATGCTCACCGGCCCGGCGCCGGCCACGCGCAAGGCGCTGGCGAAGGCCGGGATGCGGATCGAGGACATCGATCTGTTCGAGGTCAACGAGGCGTTCGCCTCCGTGGTGATGCGCTTCATGCGCGAAATGGGCGTCAGCGAAGACAGGGTCAATGTCAACGGTGGCTCCATCGCCATGGGCCATCCGCTCGGCGCCACCGGCTGCATCATCCTCGCCACGCTGCTCGACGAGCTGGAGCGCCGCCAGTTGCGCTTCGGCCTGGCGACGCTCTGCGTCGGCGGCGGCATGGGTATCGCCACCATCATCGAACGCCTCTGAGGAGCGATCACGGGCTACTGCGCTCGGCCATGCCGCGTTGGAAATCCACCGAGAATGCTCATTGGCTACAGCCAACTCCGCTTCCCGGAGGATTTCCGCCTTGCCTGACCTTCGCCCGTAATGCCCCTGAAGCGCTCCTCCACCAGGAGAACAACACAATGACCGACGCCATCCGTTACGAGAAAGACCAGGACAACGTCGTCCTGCTGACCATCGATATGCCCGGCCAAAGCGCCAACACCATGAATGCAACCTACCGTGCCGCCATGGCCGACACCGTCGCGCGCCTCGAGTCGGAGAAGGATTCCATCGCCGGGGTGATCGTCACCTCGGGCAAGAAGACCTTCTTCGCCGGCGGCGACCTCAACGAGCTGATCAAGGTCACCCCGGCCGATGCCGAAGGCTTCTACCGCATGGTGCTCGGCCTGAAGGCTCAGTTGCGCCGCCTGGAAGCGCTCGGCAGGCCGGTCGTGGCCGCCATCAATGGCGCGGCGCTGGGTGGCGGCTGGGAAATCTGCCTGGCTTGCCATCAGCGCATCGCGCTGGACGATTCCAGCGTGCAATTGGGCCTGCCGGAAGTCACCCTCGGCCTGTTGCCCGGCGGGGGCGGGGTGGTGCGCATGGTGCGCCTGCTCGGACTGGAGAAGGCGCTGCCCTACCTCGCCGAAGGCAAGAAGGTGCGCCCGCAGGAGGCGCTCAAGGCCGGCTTGATCCACGCCGTCGCCAGCAGCCGCGAAGACCTGCTGAGCCAGGCGCGGGCCTGGGTGCTGGCCAACCCGAACGCCAGCCAGCCGTGGGACCAGAAGGGCTACAAGATTCCCGGCGGCACGCCGTCGAGCCCGGCGGTGGCGCAGATGCTCACCATCGCGCCGTCCGTGCTGCGTGACAAGACCAAGGGCTGCTTCCCCGCGCCGGAGAAGATCATGTGCGCCGCGGTGGAAGGTGCGCAGGTGGATTTCGACACCGCGCAACTGATCGAGACGCGCTACTTCACCGAGCTGGCGACCGGCCAGGTGGCGAAGAACATGATCGGAACCTTCTGGTTCCAGCTCAACGAGATCAATGCCGGCGGCTCCCGGCCTAAGGGCTTCGAGCGGCGCAAGGTCAGCCGGGTCGGCGTGCTCGGCGCCGGCATGATGGGCGCGGGGATCGCCTATGTGTCGGCTGTCGCCGGCATCGAGGTGGTGCTCAAGGATGTGTCGACGCAAGCGGCCGAGAAGGGCAAGGCCTACTCGGCCAAGCTGCTGGAGAAGAAGGTGGGCCGCGGCCACATGAGCGCGGAAGCACGCGATGCGATCCTCGCGCGGATCCAGCCGACCGACAGCGATGCGGCGTTTTCCGGCTGCGACCTGATCATCGAGGCAGTGTTCGAAGACCGCGCGTTGAAGGCCAAGGTCACCGCCAGCGCCGAGGCCTCCGCGCTGCCCGATGCCTTGATCGCCTCCAACACCTCGACGCTGCCGATTACCGGCCTGGCGTCGGCCGTGGCGCGCCCGGAGAAATTCATCGGCCTGCACTTCTTCAGCCCGGTGGACAAGATGCCGCTGGTGGAAATAATCCGCGGCGCGCAGACCTCGGACGAAACCCTGGCGCGCGGCTTCGACTTCGTCCAGCAGATCAGGAAGACGCCCATCGTCGTCGAGGACAGCCGTGGTTTCTTCACCTCACGGGTGTTCGGCACCTTCACCAACGAGGGCATCGCCATGCTCGGCGAAGGAATTGGTGCGGCGCTGATCGAGAACGAGGCGCGCAAGGCGGGAATGCCGGTCGGCCCGCTGGCGATCTCCGATGAGGTTTCGTTGAGCCTGATGCAGCACATCCGCCAGCAGGCCGAGAAGGACCTCGCCGGCGAAGGCAAAGCGGTGCCACAGCACCCGGCGTTCGCCACCATCGCGCTGATGCTGGAGGAGTACAAGCGCCCCGGTAAGGCGGCTGGAGGCGGCTTCTACGATTATCCGGCCGGCGCCAAGAAGCACCTGTGGCCTGGACTCAAGGAGCACTTCGAGAAGGCCGAGGCGCGCATTTCCGAGGAGGACGTGCGCGACCGCCTGTTGTTCGTGCAGGCCCTGGAAACCGTGCGCTGCCTGGAGGAGGGCGTGTTGAACTCGGTGGCCGATGCCAACGTCGGCTCGATCATGGGCATCGGTTTCGCCGCCTGGAGCGGCGGTGCGCTGCAGTTCATCAACCAGTACGGCATCGATGACTTCATCGCCCGCGCGCAGTACCTTGCCGAACAGTACGGCGAGCGCTTCGAGCCCCCGGCGCTGTTGCTGGAGAAGGCGGCCAGCGGCGCGCGCTTCTGAGCGGTGAAAGATACAAAGAGCCCGGCACCCGCCGGGCTTTTTCTTGCCCGCCGGTCAGCTGGCGGAGGCCACCCGATAGCACCTTTGCCTGCGCGCGCTGCCAAAACTTCAGGACCCACAACAGAGGACCTCAGCATGTCAGGCCAGCGCAAAGAGTCGGTCGAGAACACCGAAGAGCAGGCGAGCAAGGTCGGCGAGAAGAACAAACGCATGAATCAGGAGGGCGAACAGCCCCGCGCCGAAGATCAGAAGACCACCGAAGAGCAACTGCGCAAGCAGACCAGGGGAGGCGATCAGCCATGAATACGCTCATCCGAACGGCTGGTTTGCCGTTGCTGTTCGCGCTGTGCGTGTCTGCCAGCACCGGCGTCGCCGCCGATTCGGCGGGCATGCAGGCAGCTCCGGTGCAGCAGCCGTCGGGCGGCGCTGCCGGCAGCGTCGCTCCTGGTAATGTCTCGAACCAGGCGCCGCGTGCACCGATGGCGCCGCGTGCGCCCAACGCACCGGCCTACAACTCGAATAACAACGCGCGAAGCACAGCCCCTGAACCTTCGGCGCAGCAGCGCCCCTCGCTCGAACAACAGCGACGGCAGATCGGCAGAGAGATGGAAAACCAGCGCAAGCAGTAGGGTGCCGGCGCGTTTCAGGCCAGCAGGAATGGCTGTTGAGGGCTTCGACTGAGGTTGCGCCCCTGTGCCTTATCAGGTACGTCGCTTCGGGCGAACGCCTACCGCGACGTCAGCGGGGCCTTTCCAACGTAGCCGCCGAGGCCGCGTTGGCGGTGTGCGGGGCCATGCTGACCACGAGCAGCGGAAGCGCCACCAGCAGGTACAGGCAGATGGCGCCGAAGGCACCGTTACGAGCGAATCTCACGGTCTGGCTGTTCATCAGCGGTTGCTCCTGTCGATCAGGACCGCGCCGATGGCGTGAACATGACCGATTGAGTAGAGGCATCAAGGCGAAAACCAGCGGCCTTCAGGCCGCCTGGCATAGACCGTTCTGCAGGCAGAGCAGGTCATGTACGGCCAGTCGCTCGCTGTGCAGCGTTGGAACCTTCAGGGTCATCAGGCCACCATCATCGAGATGCAGCGCTGCCTCGCTTTCGAACTCCAGCCCCGCATCGCTCAGGGTCACATAAGTGACGCCATAGGCACGCTTGCTGTGAAGGATATTGCTCATTGCTCGGCTCCTTGGCGCCACCGCGAAGTGGCGTCCGTATCAGCGGTTTTTGCTGGCGTTTGCCTGGCGGTCATTTTGGCCGGTGCTTTTCGGCGTCGGACGATAGAACTCCGAGTAGGCCGGTGTGGCGAATGCGGAGGCGGCGATAAGGCTGGCGATGGCGGCGTATTTGTTCATCTGCGTATTCTCGAAATGGCAATGGGGCGATGTGCCCGATGGCTGAATCATTGCCGAGTGCCGGTGCGCCAGGAAGTGAATGGCACGCATGGTGAACATCGAAGCGGCTGATGATTCGGGCGCGGCCCATCGTTCGGCTCGATACGGTCACGGAACGCGCCAGTGAGCCGAAGCCTGTTTCGCGGAAGCGGAGGCTATGTTAAGAAAAGGCCATCATCCGTTATGGGTGCGCCTTATCGTCACAATCAGGATCCGCCAATGTCGCTTCGTATCTGCATTCTTGAAACCGATAGCCTTCGTCCCGAACTGGTCGACCGTTATCAGGGTTACGGGCGCATGTTCGAGCGCCTGTTCGCGCAGCAACCGATTCCGGCCCGTTTCGAGCTGTTCAACGTCGTCGAGGGCGTCTACCCGGACGAAGACGAGCGCTACGACGCCTACCTGGTAACCGGTAGCAAGGCCGATTCCTTCGCCAGCGACCCGTGGATCCAGACGCTCAAAGCCTTCCTCCTAGATCGTTATCGGCGCGGCGACAAACTGCTCGGGATCTGTTTCGGCCACCAGTTGCTGGCGCTGCTGCTGGGAGGTCGCAGCGAGCGCGCGAGCCAGGGCTGGGGCGTAGGCATCCATCGATACCGCCTCGCCGAGCAGCCGGCCTGGATGAAGCCGGCGGTGGAGGAACTGACGCTGCTGATCAGCCACCAGGATCAGGTCACGCAGTTGCCGGAAAACGCTACGGTGCTGGCCTCCAGCGATTTCTGCCCGATCGCCGCCTACCGTATCGAGGATCAGGTGCTGTGCTTCCAGGGCCATCCGGAGTTCATTCCAGACTATTCCCGGGCGTTGCTGGATATCCGCCAGAAGTGCATTGGTGAGCATGTCTACCAGCAGGGCATCGCCAGTCTGGAGCATCCGCACCACGGCCCCACGGTGGCCGAGTGGATAATGCGCTTCGTTGCTGGCGAACGGCTCGCACAGTTCTCGCCAGCCCGCGAGAAAGTGACCGACACGGCCTGATCGCCGCCCAGCAAAAAGCCCGGCGATTGCCGGGCTTTTTCGTCTCCGTACCGATTCAGTCGCGCGCCAGTTCCTGGTCCATCGCCTGTATGCACAGCTGCATCTGTACCCGGCAGCGCTCCGCCAGCGCCGGCAGGTCGGCCTGGGTCAACCCCAAGGTCGGGATGGCGGGCAGCGAGCGGATCAGGATGCGCCCGCTGTTCCAGCGGTTCAGGCGCATGCTCCGTGCGTAGCTGCTGATGCAGACCGGGACGATGGGGACGCCGGCATCCAGGGCGATCTGGAACGCACCTTTCTTGAACGGCAGCAACTCACCCTGGTTGCGCGTGCCCTCGGGGAACACCCAGATCGAAGTGTCGCGATGCAGCAGCGCATCGGTGGTGGCCTGCAGCGCCTGGCGCGCCTGACGGGCGTTGCTGCGATCGATCAGCACATTGCCGGCCAGCCAGTACAGCTGGCCGAACAGCGGCACCCATTTCAGGCTCTTCTTCCCGATGCTCACCGTGCGCCGGGGGACGACGCGGCCGAGTACGTAGAGGTCGTAGTTGGACTGGTGATTGGCGATGTAAACGCAGGTGCGCACATCCTTCGGCGCGGCCATCTCGGCGTTCAGCCGCAATCCCAGAATCGGCAGCCCGCCGAGTGCGTAGAGGCGGGCGCACAGACGGCTGTTATCCGGGTTGAACGGGCGGCAGATACCGATCAGCAAGCCGAGGATACCCGCCACAATGAAGTGCACGCCCATGAAGAACATACGCAGGAGAAACAGCATCGGTCGTCGCCCGGGGATGAAAACGGCGCCGAGTGTATGAGTGTTCACTGTTTTCGGCAATCGGGATTCGCGGCCGCGCCAGCCGGGCACTTGGCAACAAAAAAGCCCGGCGAGGGGCCGGGCTCTAGGAGGACGTTGCGCGACTCAGACAGCGTGCTGTTTATCCAGCTCGATGGCCTCGTCGAGGGTTTCCAGCAGCGCCTTGCGAACCTTCAGCTTGGTCTTGCGGTGCGCGTTCATGTTGATCTTCTTGAACTGCGCGGCGACGGCCATCGCCGTGGGCAGCAATTCGCCGACCGACACCACCCGCTCGAGGAAGCCGGCCTCGCGCGCGCCCTGCGGATCGAACATCTCGCCATTGATGACTGAGCGCTGGAATGCGGCCTTGCCGAGGCGATCACGCGCCAGCTCGATACCGACGTGATGCATGGTCATGCCGATCTGTACTTCGTTAAGTCCGATGTTGAACGGACCCTCAACGCCGATCCGGTAATCCGCCGAGAGCAGAATGAAGGCGCCCTTGGCCACCGCGTGACCGGGGCAGGCGACGATAATCGGGTAGGGGTGCGCGAGCATCCGCCGCGCCAGCGTCGAACCCTGGGCCACCAGCTCGATGGCGTTCTGCGGGCCGGAGGTCATCACCTTGAGGTCGTATCCGCCCGAGAGAATGCCGGGCTGGCCAGTGATGATGACGATCGCCTTGTCCTGCGTCGCCCGGTCCAGCGCCTCGTTGAAGGCGACGATCATGTCCGGGGAGATCGCGTTGACCTTGCCGTTGTTAAGCGTCAGGGTCGCGACGCCGTCGTCGAGGTGGTAGGAGATCAGCTCACTCATGGCGGGTATTCCTTGGAATTAGTCGGCCGAACTTACCCACCCACAGGCCACAGGTAAAGCGCCGTGACTGACCGGTGAGTCAGCCGCCTCCGGCGGTTTCCCGCCTGGTGCCGGGCCGGAAGGTGCGCCGATCGACCACGGCGGCGACCGGCGCGCCCCTCGAAAAACGCCCGCCACCTAAACGCATGAATAGCCTGAAAAAAAGTTTGCCTTCGTGGCGGCCTTCGACTAAATTAGCGCGCCTCGACGGACCAGACAGTCCGCCGAGATCCGGTGAAGTGTCCGAGCGGTTGAAGGAGCACGCCTGGAAAGTGTGTATACGGGAAACCGTATCGTGGGTTCGAATCCCACCTTCACCGCCAGACCAAAAAGCTAAAGCCCCGAGAACCAGCAGGTTCTCGGGGCTTTTTGCTTTCTGGGGCCTGCAGGTGTCGAAGAACTGTCGAGCGTCTCACGCGTAGATGGGCCAGCGCCTGAGCACCTTCACCGTCTGTTCATCCTAGAGCGATTGATAAGCCAGTCTGTGTTAGATATTGATGCGCCTGGAATAGGCTCCGGTGAGGTTATCCATCGAATGATCTATGGGATGCTGGAGTCCAGGGTGGAACGCTACGGAGTTATCTGCCCGCAACGCCTCTATAGTGCCAAATGCGGCCTAATGATTAAGCTAATGGGCAGACAAAAGCGCAGCTTTTGCGCTGTCCAGCGAACGAAGTGAGCGATAGTTGAACGCATTTTTAGACCTTACCGGAATTCGTTTCTTATGTGCTCTAGAACTGCCTCAGTTGTAGGCGGAAAAGTCTCTGTTTTCTTGCCGCTCTTATATGTGACGAGGCGCCAGCCGCTTTTTGTTTTGTATTTTCTGGCGTAAAAGGTGCGTTAAGGCCTTGGATGGTAATTTCTCCATCTCCGCTGCTTCCATATTTAAAATCGCCGAAGGCGCTCGTAAATTCTTTGAGGCGCGAGAGTTCTTGTGTAACACCTTGATGGGCAAAGCGGTCAAAGCTCTTCATGCATCCTCCGCAGGTCTAACGTTTGGTTAACGGGCGGGCTTTAGCCCGTCCCAGTGAGCGAAGCGAACGATTTGAACCACTTGTTATGTCGCATTTAGTGTTTCCACTTTTCTTTTGTTGCTTCAAGCAAAACTTGCTGGGGGTCGAAGCCAAGCTCAACCAGTTTTCCTTTGAGTGCTGCAATATGCCACCAAGGACAGCTTGGATCACCACACGCAGCGTCAGGATCGCCTTCGTGCTCGAACTCTAGGTGGAAGCAAAGCCAATGCATATTCTCGAAAACCTCATACTGGTCGGCGTTTTCGATTACAGGCAAGTTGCAACGCTTACAAATTTTGGATTGGCTCATGACTGTGGTCTATCGCTTGCGACATAACTATAAATAGACACCAATTGGTGCATAACAAACCGAAAATTGGTGGATAAAAATCTCTTGCAGATCTAGCGCACAGCTCTAGTCAGCGGCACGCGCTACGAGGGGGGCGTTATACACCGGCCTCAGCTCTGCAAGTCCCTTTGCCAGCAAGCTGGCGGTTGAGCGGAGATTAGCTTGCAGATGAAGCGAAGAACAATGCCCGGAAGCCATGGTGTCGAAATCGCAGCCATGCAAGGCAAGAGTTACCGAATGAAAGAGACGGGGAGACTTGTTCTGGCTGGCTTTGACCGATGCAGACCCTAGCGAGCGTATGCCGATAAGGCTCGAATTCCGCCTTCACCGCCAGACCAAAAGCCCCGAGAACCGGCAGGCTCTCGGGGCTTTGCTTTTCCGGGCCTTCCGGGATCGGCCAGCTGTGCTGACAGCTGCGGCTTCTGGCTGAGACTCAGAGACGGAAACGCGCCACCTGCGATTGCAGGTCGCTGCCCAGGCGGGCGAGCTGGATGCTCGAGGCGGCGGTTTCGTCGGTGGCGCTGGCCGACTGGTCGGCGATGCTGCTGACGTTGTGGACGTTGCGGCTGATCTGTTCGGCAACCTGGCTTTGCTGGTCGGCGGCGGTGGCGATCTGCAGGTTCATTTGCTGGATGTCGCTGATCATGCGGGTGATGCTCAGGACGGCGTTGCCCGTGTCGCCAACGTCCTTGACCGTTGCGTCGCTGGTCACCTTGCAGTTGAGCATGATGGTGGACACTTCCTGGGCGATCTTCTGTAGCCCGGCGATCAGCGTTTCGATTTCCTGGGTGGCGTCCTGGGTCCGGCGCGCGAGGCTGCGTACTTCGTCGGCGACGACGGCAAAACCGCGGCCCGCTTCGCCAGCACGGGCGGCTTCGATGGCGGCGTTGAGGGCCAGCAGGTTGGTCTGGTCGGCGACCGATTTGATCACGTCCAGCACGCCGCCGATGTTGGTGCTTTCCTGCTGCAGGCGGCCCATGGCCTCGGCCGAGCGGTTCACTTCCCCGGAAAGACGTTCGATCTGGCTAACCGCCCGGCTCGCCATGCCGTTGCCTGCGGTGGCTTCGTCGGTGGCGTGTTGTGCCGCTGCGGCGGCCTGTTCGCAGTGGCGTGCAACTTCCTGCACGGTGGCGGTCATCTGGTGCATCGCCGCGGCAACCTGGTCGACCTCGGATTTCTGCGCGGCGACACCGGAGCGGGTCTGCTCGGCACTGGCGGAAAGCTCTTCGGCCGCCGAGGAGATGACGTTGGCCGAGCCTCGCACGCTGCCGATCAGCTCGTTGAGTTTCGACTGCATCTCGCCGAGCGATGCCATCACGCTGCCCGCCGGCTGGCTTGTGGCAGCGGCACGCAGATCGCCCTCGGCGACACGCCGGGCTTCGTCGGAAAGCAGCGAAGGTTCCGCTCCGAGGGAGGTGAAGAGGCCCCGGGTGATGGTCAGGCCGAGCACCGAGGCGAGGATGATGGCGGCGACGCAGACCAGCAGGAGCAGGTTGCGTTGGTTGAAGTAGGCATTCTGGGCGTCGCTCAAATCACGCTCGGCCTGGCGTTCGCTGTAGGCCATGTAGTCGCCGGTAGCCGCGATCAGTTGGCTGAGCAGCGGCATGCAGTCGGTGTTCATCATGCTGATGGCTTTTTCCCGCTCGCCTTTCCAGGCGAGGTCGACGATCTTCAGCGCCACCGGGCCGTACTGCGCTTCGACGCTGTCGATGCGGGCAACCAGGTTCTTCTCTTCGGGCGTTACGTCCGGGCTGGCAGCGATCTTCTGCTTCAGCTGGTCGATGGTGGTCTGCACGTCCTCGTGGGCGGCCAGCACGGCCGCGCGCTCGTGCTGGCGATCGTCGTTCTCGCTGACCAGCACCAGGTTGCGTGCGGCGATGGCTCGAAGGGTGGTGGCCAGACGGGCCTTGCCGGCCAACTGGCTGCGCTCGTTGGCGCCGTGCACGATGTCCGAGAGGCGGTCGTTGGCGGCATTGAGTGCGTAGAGGGAAATCAGCGAGACGAGCAGCGCCGTGGCGGTGACGGAGGCAAAGCTGAGGCCCAGCTTCGCCTTGACGGTAAGATTCATTTTTTCACCCGTGGGGAAGCGCGCGATCCATCGCCTGAACAGCCTAGCGGAAGGGCCTGCTGTGTGATGTCATATTGACGTCAATAAAACTCTACAGGAAGTCTACAGAAAGACCATGTCGGTTTAACTATTGCTCCGATAGTAAAGAGCATCATCAATCTGGAAATCCGATCGAACGAGGCGGGCATGCAGGGCAGATCCTGGGACATCTTTTGCGCAGTGGTGGATAACTTCGGCGATATCGGGGTGACCTGGCGTCTGGGGAAGCAGTTGGCGCGCGAGCATGGTCAGGAGGTCCGGTTGTGGGTCGACGACCTCAGCGCGTTCGCCGCGCTGTGTCCGCAAGCCGACCCGCTCGCGGCGCAGCAATGGCATGAAGGTGTCGAGGTCCGGCAATGGCCGCAGCGCTGGCCGAACGCTACCGAGCCGGCCGACGTGGTGATCGAGGCGTTCGCCTGCCAGTTGCCGGAGGCGTACGAGGCCGCCATGGCTAGCCACGCGCGCAGTCTCTGGCTGAACCTCGAATACCTCAGCGCCGAGGAGTGGGTGGGTAACTGCCACGCGTTGCCGTCGCTGCAGCCGAATGGCGTGCGCAAGTATTTTTTCTTTCCCGGCTTCGTTTCCGGCACCGGCGGTCTATTGCGCGAAGGCGATCTGCTCGAGCGCCGTAAGGCATTCCAGAGCGACCCGGCGGCCCAGGCCGCCTTTCTCTCCGGTATCGGCGTGGCCCGGGCGGCGGGCTCCCGTCTGGTCTCGCTGTTCGCCTATGAGAACCCCGCATTGGGCAGTTGGCTGGAGGCGCTGTCCGGCGACGGCATACCCACCCAGTTGCTGGTTCCCCAAGGTCGCATCGGGACGAGCCTTGCCGCCTGGCTCGGCGTGGAGTCCGTCCGCGCCGGCGAGCGTTTCGCGCGCGGCGCCCTGACGATTCAGGTGCTGAGCTTCCTCAGCCAGGGTGACTACGACCGTCTGCTGTGGTGCTGCGATTTCAACGCTGTTCGCGGCGAGGATTCCTTCCTCCGCGCGCAGTGGGCCGGCCGTCCGTTGCTCTGGCACATCTATCCCCAGCAGGACAACGCGCACTGGGACAAGCTGGAGGCGTTCCTCAGGCTCTACCTCGAGGGGCTGTCGGCTCCGGCGCGCGCCGCGTTCGAGGCGCTCTGGCGCGTCTGGAATGCCGACGGAGCGATAGGCGCGGCATGGGCGGAACTGGCCCGGCACGAGGCGGAACTGAACGCGCATGCCGAGCACTGGTGTGCGGCGTTGGCGGCGCAGGAGGATCTGGCCACGCAACTGCTGGCGTTCTCCGGGGTGATTCCTCGCGCCTGACCGCGCGGGCCGACCCCGTTGACTCAGGTGCCCGGGCCCCCGGTCGGCCCCTGGTTACAGCTCGGTGCAAATTGGCTATCATAGGCGGCCAATTTTTCGTCACTCATCCAACCGGATATCCCGTATGAAAACCGCACAAGAATTTCGCGCTGGCCAGGTAGCCAACATCAACGGCGCTCCCTGGGTCATCCAGAAAGCCGAGTTCAACAAGTCCGGCCGCAACAGCGCCGTGGTCAAGATGAAGCTGAAGAACCTGCTCAACGGTTCCGCTACCGAGACCGTGTACAAGGCCGACGACAAGCTTGAGCCGATCATTCTGGATCGCAAGGAAGTGACCTATTCCTACTTCGCCGATCCGCTGTACGTGTTCATGGATACCGAGTTCAACCAGTACGAGATCGAGAAAGACGACCTGGAAAGCGTGCTGACCTTCATCGAAGACGGCATGACCGATGTCTGCGAAGCGATCTTCTTCGGCGATAAGGTCATCTCCGTCGAACTGCCGACCACCATCGTTCGCCAGATCGCCTACACCGAGCCGTCCGTACGTGGCGATACCTCGGGCAAGGTGATGAAGACCGCGCGCCTGAACAACGGCGCCGAGCTGCAGGTTTCCGCGTTCTGCGAAATCGGCGACTCGATCGAGATCGATACTCGTACCGGCGAGTACAAGTCGCGCATCAAGGCCTGATCCTTGTCGCGACGAAAAAGCCCGGCCATTTGCCGGGCTTTTTCATGCCTGCGCAAATGTCAGAGACGCGCCCAGAACGCCTCGGCGAAATCGCTCAGCGGGGCCTTTGGGCGGATCAGCTGGATCTGGAGCGGGATGTCCCAGTCCTGGTCGAACGCGCGGATCAGTGCGCCGTCCGCGACTTCAGCCTCGGCGAGGCTTTCCGGTAGCCAGGCGACGCCCTTGTTTTCCAGCGCCATGGACATCAGCACGGCGGCGAGGTGACTGCTGAACAGTGCGTCGAGCGCGTGCGGCGTCGCCCGGCTGGCGAGCCGCGCGGCGACGATCCGGCCGAGCCCCGAGTCCGCGCTGTAGGCCAGATAGGGAAGGGCACCGGTCGCATCGCCCGGCCCTAGCGCAGGGCTGATTAATGGTTGCAACACGTCGCTGCCAATCACCTTGCTGTGGAAACGCTCGGGCTCGAACAGCGGCGAGGCGTGCGGGTCGCCATGGCACAACAGGAACTGAACCTGGCCCTGCAGCAGCATTTGTTCGCAGTTGGCCATGCTGTCGGACAGCAGGCGCACGGCCTCGATCGGCGCTCCGCGCTCGGCACGCCGGATCCAGCGCGGGAAGAAGGTGAACGACAGCGAGTGGGTCGCGGCAAACTGCAGCGTCCTGGCGGCCTTGCCGGCGACTTCCTGCGCCTCGCTGCGCAATTGCTGCAGGCGCCGGGTCAGGTCCCGGGCGCCACCGAGCACCTGGCGGCCGGCGTCGGTCAGGTTGGCGCCGTGCACGCTGCGCTCGAACAGTTCGGCGCCCATCCAGTTTTCCAGCGCGCGGATGCGCCGGCTGAAGGCCGGCTGGGTGACGTGCCGTGCCTCGGCGGCCCGCGAGAAGTTACCGTGCTCGGCGAGGGCCGCGAAATCTTCCAACCAGATCAATTCCATGGGTGATGCCGTGGCTGCATGGGGCGGCGCATTTTTAGCATTGGTCGTCGCGCGCTCACAAGCCTTACTGTCCGGGCCTCTACAACAAGAGGCCGTACCCATGCGCATCGTCGAAATCCGCGAAAAGACCGCGTCCATCGCATCGCCCATCGCCAACGCCTACATCGATTTCTCCAAGATGACCTGCTCGGTGGTCGCGGTGGTCACCGACGTGATCCGCGACGGCAAGCCGGTGATCGGCTACGGCTTCAACTCCAACGGGCGCTATGGGCAGGGCGCGCTGATGCGCGACCGCTTTCTCGCGCGCATCGCCGAGGCTGATCCGGAAAGCCTGATCGACCATGCCAACGACAACCTCGATCCGTTCGCCATCTGGAAGACCCTGATGACCAACGAGAAGCCCGGTGGCCACGGCGAGCGTTCGGTGGCGGTCGGTACTATCGACATGGCGGTATGGGACGCGGTGGCGAAGATCGCCGGCAAGCCGCTCTATCGCCTGCTTGCCGAGCGTTATCGCGGCGGCGTGGCCGACGACAAGGTGTGGGTCTACGCCGCCGGTGGCTACTACTACCCGGGCAAGGACCACTCGAAGCTGCAGGACGAAATGCGCAGCTACCTGGATCGCGGCTACAGCACGGTGAAGATGAAGATCGGCGCCGTTTCGCTCGACGAGGACATCAGCCGCATCGAAGCGGTGCTCGATGTGGTCGGCGACGGCCAGCGCCTGTGCGTGGACGCCAACGGGCGCTTCGACCTGAAAACCGCAATCGCCTATGCCGAAGCGATGAAACCCTACAACCTGTTCTGGTACGAAGAGGCAGGCGACCCGCTGGACTACGCGCTGCAGGCCGAACTGTCTAAGCACTATGACCGGCCGATGGCCACCGGCGAGAACCTGTTCTCCCATCAGGACGCGCGCAATCTGCTGCGTCACGGCGGCATGAACCCGGAACGCGACTTCCTGCAGTTCGACTGCGCGCTGTCCTACGGCCTGGTGGAATACCTGCGCACGCTGGAAGTCATGGACGAGCTGGGCTGGTCGTCGCGCCGCGTGGTGCCGCACGGCGGTCACCAGATGTCGCTGAACATCGCCGCCGGCCTGCACCTGGGCGGCAACGAGTCGTACCCCGATGTGTTCCAGCCGTTCGGTGGTTTCGCCGACGGCATCCGCGTCGAGGACGGTTACGTCGGTCTCCCGGAGATTCCCGGGGTCGGCTTCGAAGCCAAGTCGGCCTTGTACGCGGTGATGCGTGAACTGGGCGAGGGTGCCTGACGCATCGACAGCGAGCGGAAAGTCGAACGCCATCGCGGGTCAACCTGCCGTGCATTTGCGGTAGGATGACCCGCTTTTTTTCGGGATAACAATAATGACTGTGCTGGGCGTGCTGTTGGATCTGTTACTGGGCCTGGTGCTCGGCACCATCGGGGGGCTGTTCGGCATCGGCGGCGGGTTGATCGCGATTCCGGTGATCGGCCTGTTCTTCGGCCTCGACCAGCAGATGGCCCAGGGCACGGCGCTGGTGATGGTGGTGCCCAATGTGGTGCTTGCGGTCTGGCGCTACAACCAGCACAACCGCATCGACCTTCGCCAGGCCGCCGCGCTGGCGATTCCCGGCCTCTGCTGCGCGCTGCTGGCGTCGCGCCTGGCGCTGAGCCTGCCGGCCGAGGTGATGCGCCTGTTCTTCGTGGTGTTCCTGCTGGTGCTGGCGTTCTACAACTTCTATCGACTGGTCACCCGTGCGCCCTCGGGCGGTGCGCAGTTGCGCCACGGGCTGTTCGCGCTCGCCGTACTGGGTGCGATTGCCGGCGTGATGGGCGGATTGATGGCGGTGGGCAGCGCGGTGGTCGCCACCCCGGGGCTGACCAGCCTGTTCGGCGCCTCCCAAGTGGTCGCCCAGGGGCTTTCCCTGGCGCTGGCCTTGCCGAGCACCTTCGTGACCCTGGTCAGCTATGCGCTGCATGGCGACGTGGACTGGGCGCTGGGCATCCCGATGGCCATCGGCGGGCTGCTCAGCATCAGCTGGGGTGTGCGCCTGGCGCATACGTTGCCGGAACAGGCACTGCGGGCCGGTTTCTGCCTGTTTCTGGTGATCAGTGCGGTGGCGCTCTATCTCAAGTGAGCGCCGCGTCGCTCAGAGCTTGAAGCCTTCGGCGATGTGTTCGGCCAGGCATTCGGTAATCGGTCCCTGGCTCGAGGCGTTGCGCAGCAGCATGATGTTCGCCACCGGCAACTCGCAGAGCCCCTCGGCCTCGCCGAGGATGCGCATGTCCGCGGTGATCAGGCTCTGCAACTGCGCGGTGACGGCCAGCCCGGCGCTGACCACTGCCATGATCGCCGACAGGCTCGGGCTGGTGTAGGCGATGCGGTAGGGCCGGTCGAGGCTGGTCAGCGCGTTGCAGGCCCAGTCGCGGCAGAAACAGTCGGTGTTGAACATCGCCAGGGGAATCGGGTTCTGCTCGTGCGGCGTGAAGCCGTTGGCTTCGGCCCAGACGAAGCGCTCCTGGCGCAGCAATTGGCCGATTTCCTTGCCCGGCTCACGGGTGACGATGGTCAGGTCGAGGTCCTGCCGCTGCAACAGCTGCAGCGAGGATTCGCAATGCACGTCCACCTGCACCAGTGGATAGGCCTGGGCGAAGCGCGACAGGATTCCCGGCAGAAAGCGCATCACGTAGTCGTCCGGCGTGCCGATGCGCACGGCGCCGATCATGTGCGGTTCGCGCAGCGTTGTGAATACCTCGCCATGCAGCTTGAGGATGCGCCGGGCGAAACCCAGCAGCACCTGGCCTTCCGCCGTCAGCCGGATCTGCCGCCCGTCGCGGGCGAACAGCGAACGCTGCAGAACGTCCTCCTCCAGCCGCTTCATCTGCATGCTCACCGCCGACTGCGTGCGGTTGACCATCTTCGCCGCACGGGTGAAGCCGCCGTTGTCGGCGATCGCGACGAAGGTGCGCAGCAACTCGGTATCGATGCTGGGGAAGCTGCTCATTCATCAATCTCCAAGATGCGACGCATAAATAACATTCGTTGGATTGATCTTAAGCTGCAGCCGAGACTGTTGCCAATCCCTTCTCCGATACGCAGTCGATTCGGTGTCGGGCGTGCAGGATCGTCCAAGAGCTCCGGGCTCTCGCCGGATAGATTCCTGGACGAATCAATCGGTCCGCGGACCTGTTCCGCTCGGAGGCAGCATGAAAAAACAACAGCAAGGCTACGCCCTGGTAGTGCGCCCAACGTCTTACCTGCCGCTGTGGCGGCGGCTGGCACAACGCGTCAGGTCCTGGCACGCACTTTCGGTACAGCGTCATCGTCTCGCGACCCTCGGCGAGGCCACGTTGAAGGACCTCGGCCTCTCGCGTGCCGATATCGAGCAGGAAATCAATCGCCCGTTCTGGGACGGCCCGGCGGAGAGCGACGTGCTCAGCGACGACCGGCCGCATGATTGAGGTTATCCTTGCCGCCCCTCGGAAACTGTTCAAGATCGCGTCAGTTGTGACGTTCCCGGATCGTGAACAGGTTCTCCGGGAGGGTTCTTTCCCGTCAGCCTCCAACAAGGGTATCCGCGTGTCCTTCCAAGCCGTTCCCTCCTGCCTGGCCGGAGTCCGCCGATGAGCGGACGCAAGAGTGCCGATCTCCAGGCGTTCCTCCTGATGGTGCTGCTCTGCGCGATCTGGGGTGGTCAGCAGGTGTCGATCAAGCTGGCCGCCGGCGACATCGCGCCCGTCATGCAGGTGGCGTTGCGTTCGGTCATCTCTGGGTTGCTGATGCTGATTCCGTTGTGCTGGAGCGGCGCCTGGGCGACGGGGAAGGGCACGCGCGCGGTCGGCATGCTCGCCGGTTCGCTGTTCGCCCTGGAGTTCTGTCTGGTCGCCGTGGGGCTGCAGTACACGTCGGCCTCGCACATGGTGGTGTTCCTCTACACCGCGCCGATCTTCTCCGCGCTGGGCCTGCACCTGCTGCAGCCCACCGAACGCCTGCGTCCCTTGCAGTGGATGGGCATCGGCCTGTGTTTCATCGGCATCGGCGTGGCCTTCAGTGGCGGCTTCAGCCGGGCGATGGGTTCGAGCGTGCTGATCGGCGATGCCCTCGGGGTGTTGGCGGGACTGGCGTGGGGCGCGACCACGGTGGTGGTGCGTTGCTCGAAACTGTCCGACGCACCGCCCAGCCTGACGCTGTTCTACCAGCTGTCGATGGCGGTGGTCTTGCTGCTGGCCTACGCCGCGCTGAGCGGGCAACTGGATCATGTCCGGCTGACCGGCGTCAGCGTCGCCAGCCTGATGTTCCAGGGACTGGTCGTGTCCTTCTTCAGCTTCTTCATGTGGTTCTGGCTGCTGCGCCGCTATCGCGCGGCGAACCTCGGCGTGTTCACCTTCATGACCCCGCTGTTCGGTGTCAGCTTCGGTGTGATGATCCTCGGCGAAAAACTGGCGCCCAGCTTCATCGCCGCCGCGCTGCTGGTACTGGCCGGTATCGGCTTGGTGAATGGTGAGGCCTTGCTGCGAAAGGCGTTCGGCCTGCGGGCAGCCGGGAGTGCCGATGCGCGGCAGTGATTCGCTCTCGCTGAAGCAGGCCCGGCGCCTGGCATTGTTGGCCCAGCAGTTCGGCAAGCCGATCGGGACGGTCGACACGCGCCGCGTGCGCGGGCTGATCGAACGCCTCGGCGTGGTGCAGATCGACTCGGTCAACGCGCTGGTGCGCTCGCACTACCTGCCGCTGTTCTCCCGCCTGGGCGACTATCCCGCCGCGCTGCTCGAGGAACTTGCCTGGGGCCCGAAACGGCGCCGCGCACTGTTCGAATACTGGGGCCATGAGGCGTCGCTGTTGCCGCTTGGCTTCTACTCGCTGCTGCGTTGGCGGATGCGCCGCGCCGAGCAGGGCATCGGAATCTATGACTGGCTGTCGCGTTTCGGCCGCGAGCATCCGCAGGCGATCGCCCAGGTGCTGCAAACGGTGCGCGAACAGGGGCCGCTGGGCGCCGGCGCGCTCGCCAAACGGGTGGAGAAGGCCGGCCCCTGGTGGGATTGGAGCAAGGAAAAGGCCGCGCTGGAATGGCTGTTCGCCGCCGGCCAGGTGAGCGTCGCCGGGCGCCGGGGCTTCGAGCGTCTCTACGACCTCACCGAGCGCGTGTTGCCCGCGGCGCTGGTCAACGCGCCCGAGCTGGAAACGGCGCAGGCGCAACGCGGCCTGCTGCTGCATGCGATGCAGGCGTTGGGTGTCGCCACGGAAAAGGACCTGCGCGACTACTTCCGGCTGACCCCTACGGACAGCAAGGCGCGCCTGGCCGAATTGGTCGAGGCCGGCACCTTGCGGCGCGTCGGCGTCGAGGGGTGGCAGACGCCGGCGTATTGCCTCGGCGAGCCGCGCATTCCGCGCAAGGTGGAGGCCAGCGCGCTGCTTTCGCCTTTCGATTCGCTGGTCTGGGAGCGGGCGCGCACCGAGCGGCTGTTCGATTTCCGCTACCGGCTGGAGATCTATACCCCGGCGCACAAGCGCGTGTACGGCTACTACGTGCTGCCGTTCCTGCACGGCGAACGCCTCGTCGGACGCGTCGACCTGCGCGCCGAGCGCGCCCATGGCCGCCTGGCGGTGCACGGCGTGCATGCGGAAAGCATGGGACTGGAAGATGCCGCGCTGGCCGCGCTCGCCGGTCAGCTGCGAGCGATGGCCGGCTGGCTGGGCCTCCCGGAGGTGGCGTTGACCGGCAGTGGAGAACTGGACGCGCGGCTCCGGGCCGCGCTCTAGAAGCTCAGCGTCGAACCTGTTTCAGCGTCTCGGCGATCATGAAGGCCAGTTCCAGCGACTGGTTGGCATTGAGCCGCGGGTCGCAATGGGTGTGGTAGCGATCCGACAGGCCGTCCTCGGTGATCGGCCGGGCACCGCCGATGCACTCGGTGACGTTCTGCCCGGTCATCTCGATGTGGATGCCGCCGGCGTAGCTGCCCTCGGCCTGGTGCACGTCGAAGAACTGCTTCACCTCGCCGAGAATCTGCGCGAAGTCGCGTGTCTTGTAGCCGCTGGACGCCTTGATGGTGTTGCCGTGCATGGGGTCGGAACTCCACAGCACCTGGCGGCCTTCGCCCTGCACGGCGCGAACCAGGCGCGGCAGATTGGCTTCGACCTTGTCCGCGCCCATGCGCACGATCAGGTTGAGGCGGCCGGGATCGTTCTCCGGGTTGAGGATGTCGATCAGGCGGATCAGCTCGTCGGTGTCCATGCTCGGGCCGACCTTGACGCCGATGGGGTTGCCGACGCCGCTGAGGAATTCCACGTGGGCGCCGTCCAGCTGGCGCGTGCGGTCGCCGATCCAGAGCATGTGCGCCGAGCAGTCGTAGCATTCGCCGGTCAGGCTGTCGCGACGGACGAAGGCTTCCTCGTAATTCAGCAGCAGCGCCTCGTGGGCGGTGAAGAAACTCGCCTCGCGCAGTTGCGGTGCGCTGTCCAGGCCGCAGGCGCGCATGAACGCGAGGGTCTCGTCGATGCGGTCGGCGAGCTGGCTGTAGCGTTCGGTCAGCGCCGAATTGGCGATGAAATCCAGGTTCCACTTGTGCACCTGGTGCACATCGGCGAAACCGCCCTGGGCGAAGGCGCGCAGCAGGTTGAGGCTGGCGGTGGACTGGTGATAGGCCTGCAGCAGGCGCTCCGGGTCCGGGATGCGGCTCTTCTCGTCGAAGCCGATGCCGTTGACGATGTCGCCACGGTAGGCCGGCAGGGTCACGCCGTCGATGGTCTCGTTGCCGGAGGAGCGCGGCTTGGCGAATTGCCCGGCCATGCGTCCGACCTTCACCACCGGGCAGCCGGCGGCGAAGGTCATCACGATGGCCATCTGCAGCAGCACCTTGAAGGTGTCGCGAATCTTCGCCGCGGAGAACTCGAAGAAGCTTTCCGCGCAATCGCCGCCCTGCAGCAGGAAGGCGCGACCGTGGGTGACCTCGGCGAACTGCCGGCGCAGCTCGCGCGCCTCGCCGGCGAACACCAGCGGCGGATAGCTGGCCAGCGTGCGCTCGACCTGTGCCAGGTGCGCGGCGTCGGGGTATTCGGGTTGCTGCTGGATCGGCTTGCTTCTCCAGCTATCGGGGCTCCAGGTCTGGCTCATTGCGTGCTCTGTTCGTCGAAGGGCGGCGGTGCGGCATGGTAACCGATCATCCGCCGGGCCGCCGATAGAGCGCCTGTATGGCGGCGGGGTGAAATCGCCTCGCGCAGCCTCTAAGATGCGCCGAGCCAACGAGGAGTCGGGAATGGAACGAGAGGAACGCCTGCTGGCCGAAGTGCACGACGACTTCGGCCTGATCCGGGTGCTGGAGGTGGGCGATTACCGCTTCCTCGAATTCGGGGATTCGGTCGAGCAGAGCTGCGTGTTCGTCCGCGATCCGAGTTGGCTGGAGTACGACTACACCCGCGCCATGCTGATCGGCGCGCTCTGCCACGAGGCGCCGGAAACCGCGCTGTTCCTCGGCCTGGGTGCGGGCAACCTGACCCAGGCGTGCCTGCGCTTCCTGCCGCTGGAGGATGTCGAAGTCATCGAGCTGCGCCCCGACGTGCCGCGGCTCGCCATGGAATTCCTCGGCCTGACCGACGATCCGCGGCTGACCATCCGCATCGGCGACGCGCTGGATTTGCTGGACTCGGCGGAAACCGCCGACCTGATCTTCGTCGACCTTTATACCGACCAGGGGCCGGGCGTCGGCCACCTGGCCTGGAAATTCCTCGAAGCCTGCCAGCTCAAGCTCAATCCGGGCGGCTGGCTGGTGATCAACCAGTGGGCCACCACCGACGGCAAGCCGCTGGGCGCGGCGCTGCTGCGCGGCCTCTTCCATCGGCATTACTGGGAGTGTCCGGTGAAGGAGGGCAACGTCATCCTGCTGGTGCCGGCGGACCTCGAGCAGTCGCTCGACATGGATGCCCTGGGATCGCGCTGCAAGGTACTGGAAGGTCGGCTCGGTTATTCGCTGGATTCGCTGCTCGCCGCGTTGCGCCCGTCGAGCTAGAGCGGCGGGTCGAACCCGCCTTGTGTCAGGTCTCGTCCGATACCCGACTGCAATGGTCCGGAACTTGCTCTGCATGATGTCGCATTGATATCAGATTCGATGTGCCTCGTTCGCAGAAGTCAAGGAGTCGGGCCATGTATCTTCGCAGTGAATCCATGCAGCTAACCTCCGCCGAAAAAAGCTGGTTACCGGTGTTCGGCAAGACCGGGAAACTGGCGATGGGCTGGGCCTGCCGCGCCAATCGTTCGATCTATCCCATTATCGAGCAGACGTTCGAGGGCATCGCCGAGACCCGTGTGAAGCTCCTGCAGAACTGGACGCAGGAGCAGTGGGATCATCTGGCCGAGTTGGCGACCACCCTAGCCCGCGAGTTCGACGCCCTGGACCCGCGCGTACTTGGCGAAAAACTGCTCCAGGCCAGGGATTTCTCGGAGCTTTTCGTCGTCTCGCCAGGTGGCGAGGTGATCGCATCGACGCACCAGGCGCACTGCAACGGCAAGGATCTCGACCCGCGTGCACTGTCGCAGGGCCTCAGGCAGCCTTTTCTGCATGGCCCCTACACCGATCCGCTGACCCTGGAGATCGGGCCTTCCTCCTCACGCTTCCACGATGAAGTGACGCTGATGTTCTATCAGCCGCTGGTGCTCGACGGCACCACCCTGGGCTGCCTGTGTGGCCGCGTGCCGAACGACGTGCTGGGCGATCTGATCCAGCGCGAGGCCGGGCACATCTATACGGAATCCGGCGACAACTACCTGTTCATGGTGCGTTCGGATTTCGACCCCTCCATCCAGCCGGGCGTGGCGCTGTCCCGCTCGCGTTTCGAGGACGACACCTTCACTCACGGCGAAAACTTGCGCAGCGGCGTCAATACCGACTGGGGCCCGGTGCGCATCCAGCACCACACCGAGCTGGAGCTGCGCTTCATCGACCCGGCGACCAGGCAGTTGCACCCCGGCGTGCGGGAGACCATCCGCAACGGCTCGAACCTGTTCGTCACCTATCCCGGCTACTCGGATTACCGGCACATTCCGGTGATCGGCAAGGGCGTCACCTTCCAGTTGCCCGGCTCGCCGGACCGCTGGGGAATGATGTGCGAGGCGGACCTGGAAGAGGTCTATCGGCGCCGCTCGCTGAGCTTCAACCTGATGAAGCCTTACGTTTTCACCATGCTGGGCGTGCTCGGCTGCAATTTCATCGTGCAGCATTACAGCGGCCTCAGCCTGGCCTGGATCGACGGGTTGCAGCTGCTGAGCATGCTGTTCGCCGCGTTGCTGTTCACCACCCTGGGCCCGAGGCGGCTGGCGGCGCGGATGAACGAGCTCACCGGGGTCATCCGCACGCTCGCCGAGGGCGAAGGCAATCTCAGCCAGCGCCTGGACGTCGCGCACATGGCGAACGACGAGACCGGCGACATGGGACGCTGGATCAACAGTTTCATCGACAACCTGGACGGCATCGTCGGACAGGTGATCAATGCGTCCCTCACTGTCGGCAGGACCAACGAGATGATGCTTGGGCGCAGCCAGGAGGCGAACATGACGTCCGGCGAAGTCGCGGAGGCGGTCCATCGCATGATGGTCATCGTCGAGGGGCAACTGGGCGAAATCCAGCAGGCGTCGATGACCGCGGAAGAGATGAAGCGAGCGATGGACGAGGTGGTCGGGCGCGCCCGCGAGCAGTTCCAGGCCGTGCGCGCCGGCACGCAGAACATCCGCGACGTGGTCGAGCGCTCGTCCAGCAGCGTGCAGATGCTCGACAGCCGCATGTCGCAGATCGGCAGTATCGTCGGGCTGATTTCGGACATCACCAACCAGACCAACCTGCTGGCCCTCAACGCCGCCATCGAGGCTGCACGTGCCGGCGACCATGGACGCGGCTTTGCGGTGGTCGCCGACGAGGTACGCACCCTGGCGGCGCGCACGTCCAAGGCGGCAGAGGAGATACGCCAGGTGGTCGAAGGACTGCAGGGCGAAACCCAGCAGGCCGTAGCGTTCATGGAGGAGGGCGTGAAGGATGTCGACGACAGCCTGCGCCTGGCCGAGGAAGCCTCGTCGGAGAACGTCCAGTTGCACCAGGCGGTCGAGCGGATGTTCAACATCATCCAGCAGCTCAACGAGAGCAGCCTGGACTACGGCAAGACCATCCAGCAGGTCGACCAGGCGTCCGGAGAAATGCGCCAGACCGTCATCGTGCTGCAGAACAGCGCTGAAACCGTGCGGCTGAATGCCAACAAGCTGCAGAAGCTGGTCGGCCAATTCGAGGTCAGCTCGGTGGGGGGCTTGTCGGCCGCCTGCTGAGGCGGATGGCGACTTCAGGGAAGCGGCCACGCTGCTGTCCGAAGGCCTCTAGCCTGGGGACTTCAGGCCGCCCCGCTGAATCTTCGCGCGACGCGCGGGTCAGAATGCTTCGCCACCGAGGCGTTCGATCCGGGCGCGCGCGGTAGCAGGGCTTGCTTCGACGTTGGCTAAGTATGCGTCGTCCATCGAAAAAACCTGCCCACGGGTCAGGTTTTTCCGGTATGATGCGCGCCCGCCGTAAAGCCGGCCCCGTTACTGTGCACCTCACGAAGCGCTGCTTCGGTTGCACACGCAAGGCGGGCATCTAGTTTCATTCATTCATCACGCGTTCTCGCAAATTCTCGCCGACCAGGCTGCCAGGGTGACCCAAAAGGTCCTACACGGCATGTGCAGCCTTGGAACAATGGGTCTTTGCGGATGCACACGAGGCAGACCCATGACCCAGGAACTCGGCGGCTTCGCCGCGCTCGGACTCAATCCCAACGTACTCGCAGCGGTTATCGCAACCGGCTACGAAGAGCCGTCGGCCATCCAACTGCAGTCAATTCCGGTGATCCTCGCCGGCCACGACATGATCGGCCAGGCGCAGACCGGTACCGGCAAGACCGCGGCTTTCGCCCTGCCGATCCTGTCGCGCATCGACCCGGCCAAGAAAGAACCCCAGGCGCTGATCCTCGCGCCGACCCGCGAGCTGGCCCTGCAGGTCGCCACCGCGTTCGAAACCTACGCCAAGCAGATGCCCGGTCTGAACGTCATCGCCGTCTACGGCGGCGCGCCGATGGGCCCGCAGCTCAAGGCCATCCGCCAGGGCGCCCAGGTCATCGTCGCCACGCCGGGTCGCCTGGTCGACCACCTGCGTCGTGACGAGAAGGTCCTGTCGACCATCCAGCACCTGGTGCTCGACGAAGCGGACGAAATGCTCAAGCTCGGCTTCATGGACGATCTAGAAGTGATCTTCCAGGCCATGCCGGAGTCCCGCCAGAGCGTGCTGTTCTCCGCCACGCTGCCGCACTCGATCCGCTCCATCGCCGAAAAGCACCTGAAAGAGCCGAAGCACGTCAAGATCGAGACCAAGACCCAGACCGTGACTGCGATCGAGCAGGCGCACCTGATGGTGCACGCCGACCAGAAAGTCGCCGCCGTGTGCCGCCTGCTGGAGGTCGAGGACTTCGACGCCCTGATCGCCTTCGTGCGCACCAAGCAGGCCACCTTGGACCTCGCGTCGGCGCTGGAAGCCAAGGGCTACAAGGTGGCGGCACTGAACGGCGACATCGCGCAGAACCAGCGTGAGCGCGTCATCGAATCGCTCAAGGATGGCCGTCTGGACATCGTCGTCGCTACCGACGTCGCCGCCCGTGGCCTGGACGTGCCGCGCATCACCCACGTGATGAACGTCGACATGCCCTACGATCCGGAGTCCTACGTGCACCGCATCGGCCGTACCGGCCGCGCCGGGCGTGCCGGCCGCGCGCTGCTGCTGGTCACCCCGCGCGAGCGCCGCATGCTGCAGGTGATCGAGCGCGTCACCGGGCAGAAGGTCGCCGAAGTGCGCCTGCCCGACAACCAGCAGGTGCTCGATGCGCGCATCCGCAAGCTGACCACCAGCCTTTCGCCCCTGGTGGCCGATGCCGAAGCCAGCCACGGCGATCTGCTCGACCGTCTGATCGCCGACATCGGCTGCAGCCCGCGTGCCCTCGCCGCAGCCCTGCTGCGCAAGGCCACCAACGGCCAGGCGCTGACCCTTGCCGAAGTCGAGCGCGAGCAGCCGCTGGTGCCGAGCTCCAGCGCTCCGCGCGAACGCCGTGAGCGTGACGGCGAACGCAGCGGCGAACGCCGTGCGCCGGTTCCTCTGGCTGAAGGTCGCGTGCGTTGCCGCACCGCGCTGGGTACTCGCGACGGCATCGCCGCGAAGAACCTCCTCGGCGCCATCCTCAACGAGGGTGGTCTGGCTCGCGAAGCCATTGGCCGCATCCAGATCCGCGAGAGCTTCAGCCTGGTGGAGCTGCCGGAAGACGGCCTGGACCGCCTCCTGGGCAAGCTCAAGGACACCCGTGTTGCCGGCAAGCAGCTGAAGCTGCGTCGCTATCGCGAGGATTGATCCTTCGCTGAACGAAAAAGCCCCGCCGTTGCGGGGCTTTTTCATGGGTGCTGGAAAGTGCCGCGCTCAGTCGAAGCGGTAGATGTCCATCCCCAGTGCGCCTAGGGTGAAGCCGGCGTGCGCGACGCTGAACGCCGGCCCGCCAGCCGCGCGGGCGAAATACAGCGGCAGCAGGTGTTCATCGCTGGGGTGATTGCGCACCGCGAATGGCGCCTGGCGACGGTAGTCGAGCAGCGCGGCCTCGTCGTCGCCGGCCAGTCGCGCGACCATCCAGTCTCGAAACGCGCTCGCCCAGGGCTCGATGCGGTCCGGCCCGGCGTGCCAGTCCAGTTCGCCAAGGTTGTGGGTGATGCTCCCGGAGCCAACGAGCAGCACGTCGCTCTCACGCAGGCCGGCGAGCGCGTGCCCGACCTGCTCCTGGAAGGCTGGGCCGCGGCGCGACGGCAGGGAAAGCTGCAGCACCGGGATATCCGCCTGCGGGTACATCAGCCGCAGCGGCACCCAGGCACCATGGTCGCGGGGCCGCTGCGGGTCGAGCTGGGCGTCCAGCCCGGCCTCGCGAAGTTGCGCGATGAGCTCGTCGGCCAGGCCTGGCGCGCCCGGTGCCGGGTAGTCGACGGCGTACAGTGCCGGCGGGAAACCGTAGAAGTCGTGCCAGGTTTCCGGCTGCATGGCATTGCCGACCAGCAGGTCGGGGCTCTCCCAGTGCGCGGATACCACCAGCACCGCTCGCGGGCGCGGCAGGCTGGCGGCCAGGCGCGCCAGGGCCGGGCCACTGGCGCCGGGTTCCAGGGCGAGCATCGGCGAACCGTGGGAAATGAACAGGCTGGGCAGCATGGTGAACTCCTTGATCAGGCCTTCATCTTCGGCAGCGCCGCGCGGTGTTTCCAGCGGAAAATTCCAATGCGTATGAACGAATCCGCCGATGCAGAGCACGACGGAGCGAGGATGGTGACGATGCGCCGACATGCGTCGCGACCATGAAAAACGGCGCCCTGGGGCGCCGTTTCCGTCATCGCAATCGATCAGTTCTGGAAGCGTTTCAGCACCAGGGTGGCGTTGGTGCCACCGAAGCCGAAGCTGTTGCTCATCACCGTGTCGATCTTGGCGTTCTCGCGGGTCTTCAGCAGGATCGGCAGGTCGCCGACCTCGGCGTCCAGCTCGTCGATGTTGGCCGAACCGGCCATGAAGTTGCCTTCCATCATCAGCATGCAGTAGATCGCTTCCTGGACGCCGGCGGCGCCGAGAGAGTGACCGGACAGGCTCTTGGTGGAGCTGATCGCCGGGGCTTTGTCACCGAACATGTTGCGCACGGCCTTGATTTCGGCGACGTCGCCCACCGGCGTGGAGGTGCCGTGGGTGTTCAGGTAGTCGATCGGCTGGTCGACGGTGCTCATCGCCAGCTGCATGCAGCGCAGCGCGCCTTCGCCGCTCGGCGCAACCATGTCGTAGCCGTCGGAGGTGGCGCCATAGCCAACGATTTCGGCGTAGATCTTCGCGCCGCGCTTGAGAGCGTGTTCGAGCTCCTCGACCACCACCATGCCGCCGCCACCGGCGATGACGAAACCGTCACGCTTGGCGTCGTAGGCGCGCGAGGCTTTCTCCGGGGTGTCGTTGTACTGGGTGGAGAGGGCGCCCATGGCGTCGAACAGGCAGCTCTGGCTCCAGTGCTCTTCTTCACCGCCGCCGGCGAAGACCATGTCCTGCTTGCCCAACTGGATCTGCTCCATGGCGCTGCCGATGCAGTGCGCGCTGGTGGCGCAGGCCGAGGAGATCGAGAAGTTGACGCCCTTGATCTTGAACGGCGTGGCCAGGCAGGCGGAAACCGTGCTACCCATGGTGCGGGTGACGCGGTATGGGCCGATGCGCTTGACGCCTTTCTCGCGCAGCGTGTCGATGGCTTCCATCTGGTTCAGCGTCGAGGCACCGCCGGAACCGGCGATCAGGCCGACGCGCGGCGAGGAGATCTGCTCCTCGCTCAGGCCGGCGTCTTCGATGGCCTGCTGCATCGCCAGGTAGGCGTAGGCGGCGGCATCGCCCATGAAGCGGAACAGCTTGCGGTCGATCAGTTCTTCGAGGTTCAGCTGCACCGAGCCGGAGACATGGCTGCGCAGGCCCATCTCGGCGTATTCCGGGTTGAAGCGGATCCCCGCACGGCCGGCGCGCAGGTTGGCTGAGACGGTGTCTTTGTCATTGCCCAGGCAGGAAACGATACCCAGACCGGTGATTACGACGCGGCGCATGCGGATAACCCTTAAAAATTGTCAGTGGATGTGAACAGGCCGACGCGCAAGCCTTCGGCACTGTAGATCTCGCGGCCATCGACGCTTACCGAACCATCGGCGATGGCGAGGATCAGCGAGCGGTTGATGGTGCGTTTGATATGGATGTTGTAGGTGATCTTCTTGGCGGTCGGCAGGACCTGGCCGAAGAACTTCACCTCGCCCGACCCCAGCGCACGGCCGCGGCCCGGATTGCCCTGCCAGCCGAGGTAGAACCCGACCAGTTGCCACATGGCGTCGAGGCCCAGGCAGCCCGGCATGACGGGGTCGCCCTCGAAATGGCAGGCGAAAAACCACAGGTCAGGGTTGATGTCGAGCTCTGCGACTATCTCACCCTTGCCGTACTTGCCGCCGCTTTCGCTGATGTGAACGATGCGATCGATCATCAGCATGTTGGGGGCGGGCAGTTGCGCATTACCCGGACCGAAAAGCTCGCCGCGGCTGCAGGCCAGCAGGTCTTCGTAGGTAAAGGCGTGTTGTTTGGTCATGCGAGCTCCTCAATGGTCCCGTGCGTGAAGACCGGGGTGGATCGTCGTCCTGGCGACGGCAGCGCATGCCGTCAGCCTAGTCATAGACTGCGCGGCATGGCTGAAAGTCACAGCGTAGCGAGTACAGTCGTACACTTGCATTGTCGCCGATTCGGCGGGCGTGCGGCACTTTATCATTACTCACCGCTTCCGAACGGGCGGGGCGGCAGCCAACGCAGCAACAAATGCTGCAGTTCTGCCCGTTTGAATGGTTTCGCGAGGTAATCGTTCATCCCGGCTTCCAGGCAGCGTTCGCGGTCGCCCTGCAGGGCGTTCGCCGTCAGCGCGATGATCGGCAGCATCGCGCGACCTTCGAGCCGGCGGATGCGACGTGTCGCCTCATAGCCATCCAGGCCGGGAAGGCGGCAGTCCATCAGGATCACGTCGAATTCGTTGCGCTCGGCTTCGCGCACCGCCTGCACGCCGTCGTCGACCAGCGCGACGGTGTAGCCGAGGCTGCGCAGCATCGCTTCGATGACCGTCTGGTTGACCGGATTGTCTTCCACCAGCAGCACGCGCTGGCCGCTGCCGGTACTGCCGACGACGGCGCGCTGGCCGTGACCACCAGGCACCTGCTGGCGGAACGGCAGGGGGATTTCCAGGGTGAATACCGAACCTTGCCCCGCCTGGCTTTCCGCCCGCAGCGTGCCGCCCATGCGCTCGGCCAGCGTCCGCGCGATCGGCAGCCCGAGGCCGGTGCCGCCATAGCGGCGGGAGATGGAACTGTCGGCCTGCTGGAAGGCGTCGAACATGTGCTCAAGCCGCTCCGGCGGGATACCGATGCCGCTGTCCTTCACCGCGCAGGTGAGCCAGAGCACTTCGGCGTCCAGCGGCTGCCAGCGCACCTCGACCAGAATCTGGCCTTCCTCGGTGAACTTCAGCGCGTTGCCGATCAGGTTGACGAGGATCTGCCGGATGCGTGTCGGATCGCCCTGTACCTGAAGCCATTCCAGCCCTGGCTGGGTATCGATGCGCAGCTCCAGGCCGCGCTGCGCGGCGCTGTGCTGGAAGACCATGGCGGATGTCTGGATCAGCTCGAAGAGCGAGAATGGAATCCTCTCCAGCTCCAGTGCATCGCGCTCGATACGCGAGAAATCGAGGATGTCGTTGATCACCTTGAGCAGATGCTCGGTGGACTCGCTGGCCAGCGCGGCATATTCCTCCTGCTCGCGGGTCATTTCGGTGGTTTCCAGCAGCTGCAGCATGCCCAGCACGCCATTCATCGGCGTGCGCAACTCGTGGCTCATCATCGCCAGAAAGTCGGATTTCGCCCGGTTGGCCTGCTCGGCTTCCTCGCGGGCGTTGGTCAGCTGGGCGATGGTGCCTTCCTGTTCGGCGCTGGCCTGGGCGAGGCCGTCGGCCAGGCGGTTGATGTGCCGCGCCAGGTCGCCCAGCTCATGTTCGTCGACTTCCGGCAGCTGGGTCTCGAAACGCCCCGCGCGGATCGCCTGCACCGCCTGGCCCATCGCGCTGATCGGTTCGGCGAGGCGCAGCGACAGCCGGCGCGCCAGCATGAAGGTGAAGACCAGCGCGAACAGTGCCAGCGCGGCGGCTTTCAGGAGGATTTCCTGCTGGCGGCTGCTGAACGCGTCGTTGGACATGCCGACCACCACGCGGCCGAGGTGCTCGCCACTAGCCAGCGGTGGTATTTCCGGCTCACCGGTCAGGCTTGCCTCGTCATCGGGAAACACCAGCGGCTGCAGGCGTATGGGCGCCTGGAAGGTCGCCGAGGATTTCCCTCCGCTATCCCGGCCTCCGCGTTCGAGATAGACCAGGACCTTGTCGTCGCGGTCGCGTACCTCGAGATAGCGCACATGGGGCGTTTCCATCGTCGCCTTGAGCAGGCTGCGCAGGACCGGCAGGTTTCCGGAAATCACCCCGTATTCGCAGGCCGGCGCCAACTGGTCGGCGATCAACTGGCCGGTGTGCTGCAGCTCCTGCTGCAGGTCCTGCAGGCGGGTGAAGGTGAACAGGCCGGTGAGCAGCAGGGTCAGCAACAGCGCCGGCCCCACGCTGATCAGCTGCGTCCGGGTATGGATATCCCAGCTCGGTCGGAACTTCATCGGCTGTGTTCTCCTGCTGCCAGGCGCCTCGCCAGTTCGGCGTCGTCGTCCAGGGCGATGCCCAGGGCGCGGGCGACCTGGGGGTTGCTGAGCACTTTGAAATGCGTCGGATAGAGCGCTCTCGGCCAGCTCGCTGGGGGCTGGTCGAGCAGTTCGTCGAGGCTTTGCAGCCAGTCGTCCTGGTCGCTGTAGGTGCTGCTCAGGCTACCGGCGCGGACGAAGGGCGCGTTGGGGCCGATCAGCGCGCGCTGGCGGGCGTAGCTGGTCAGCAGGAGACTCTTGGCGGTCAGCGAGTTGTACAAGCTGGGCGCCTCGAAACCGAGCAGCACCTCGCTGTCGTTGAGCAGCTCCAGGAGTGGACGGCTGTCGCGCGGGTTGTGCCATTCCCGAGCGACGATCTCCAGCTGCAAGGGCGCCGCGGCCTGGCGCAACGGTTCGAGCAGGTGCTGGCTGTCGGCGTCGAAGAGCACGCCTACCCGGCGCACATGGGGGAGCAGCAGGCGCAGCAATTTCAACTGGCGATCCAGCGGCGGATCGTTCCACAGCAGCGTGACGTTTTCCGGCCGCTGGCCATTCAGCCAGCGGCGTGCCTCCAGGCGGTTGACCCGCATGATCAGGGTGGGCGATTCGATGGCCGTTTTGAGGCGCCAGACGAGGGCGTCCTCGCCGATCAGGATCAGCCGCGTGGTCGGTGGCGGAAGCGGGCCGATCGCCAGCTCGCCGATCGGCACGAAGCGCACCTGATCTTCGGGCCGCTGCGCCGCCAGTGCGGCAGTGAACTGGCGCACCGCCGGAGCGTCCTGGGCGCTGAGGATGATCTCGGCGGCATCCGCGCCGCGCAGCGCGAGGACGAGCAGCATCGCCATGCAGGCCAGCGTGGCGCTCAGCAGACTCGTCCTTGAGGAGGGGCGCATCTCAGAAGCCCAGTTCGGCGCTGAGGTAGAACTGCTGGCGGTCGTCGTAGAGGTTTTCTTTCCAGGTCAGCGCCTCGTCGTCCAGCCGCTGTTGCAGTACGCCAACGATCTGCAGGTTGGCGCTGCCCAGGCGCAGGCGCTTGGCCAGTCGCAGGTCGAGCCGTTCAAAGCGTCGTTCGTTGAGGGCGTCGGCGCCGTAGTAGATGACGCTGCTCGACCAGCCGTGGGCCCATTCGCGCATCCAGGCCGCCGAGCCGCTGTTGCGTGCCGAAAGGCGCAGGTCGCGGTCTTCGGTGGCGGTTTGGTCGATGTAGGCGTACGTCAGGCGCACGCGGTCACTGGCGCTCAGGCGCCAGTCCGCCTGCAGTTCGGCACCCTGAAAACTCATGCTGTTGGCATTGCTGGGGGTGTAGCCGTCGCTGGTGAAGGCCTCGCTGATCATGTCGCTCACGTCTTCACGGAACAGTTTCAGGTCGATGCTCAACCCCAGGTTAGAGAACAGTCCGTTGTAGCCGAGCTCGCGCGAGCGCATGTGCTCCTCCTTCAGGCCACCCGTACCCGTGACCCTGGAGAAATAATAGGCGCTGTTCCGGCCATTCACGCTCGGTGAAAGGTTGCTCACCTCATAGCGCAGGTCGAGGTTGTTCTCGGCCATGTCTGGGGTGCGCACGGCTTCGGAATACACGGCGCGCAAGCCGTGGCTGGGGGTGATCAGGTAGTTCACGGCGAGGCGCGGGGTGAGCGATTCGCCGCTGTTGCGATCGTTCTCCAGCATCGCGCCGCCCTGCAGGATCCAGTGCGGGTCGATCGTCCACTCGAGGTGCGCGAAGGTGCGCAGGATGTCGTTGTCCAGCTTGCCGCCGAAGTAGGTGTCCGACGCCACTTCCTCGCGGCGGTAACCGGCGCCGCTGAGCAGGCGCAGGCTGTCGGTGACGCTGTAGGTGTCCTGCAGTTCGAGGTCGTAGCGAGTTTCGCGGATGTTCTGGTTGACGTCTCCGCAGACGGCCGGCTGCTGCGTGGTCACCTGTTCTTGCATTTGTTGCAGCACCTGTTGCGCCAGTTCTGCTTCCCTCGGTGTAGTGCCGGCAGGTAGCGGTCGGAGGCGGAATACCCGCTTGGTCAGTACCGGGTTCAGGCTCCAGAGCTCGGCGAGCTGCGGGCTGAAGGCCAGAGCGGCGTCACAGGCCACCCATTCCTGCTTGCGGTCCCAGTGCTGTGCCGCTCCCTGAACGTAAAGGCTGTGGCGCGGGTTCATGTCGAAGGTCCAGCGCATCGAGCCGGCATAGTCGCGGGCGACCACGTCGGAGTTGTTGTCCCCCGGCGCGATGCCCCCCGGAATCAGCCTGTCGAACACCGGTTCATAGTTGTAGGGCCGCTGGTTGGTTCCTTCCTTGGCCGCCAGCTGCCAGTCGATCGTCTGCTGCGCATCGAGGCGGTGGGTGGTGGACAGGTTGAAACGGTTGGCGCGGGTACTGTCCCGGAAGTCGTTGCCTTCGTCGTCATGGTCGAAACCGTCGTCCTGCAGCCCGGAGAGCGACAGGCGCATATCGCCGTCCAGCCAGTTGAAGCCCTGGCTGGCGTACCAGTCGTTTACGCCACGCTTGCCGCGGGTAACCTTCAGGCGCGTGCCGATGCTCTCGGACGGCGAGCGGGTGATGATGTTGATCACACCCATCAGCGCGTTGGCGCCGTAGCTGACCGTATTCGGCCCGCGAAACACCTCGATCCGATCGATGTCTTCCAGGGCGACCGGAATGTCCGCCCAGTCCACCGTCGCCAGGCCTGCGCGGTACACCGAGCGGCCGTCGATCAGTACCTGCATGCGCCGCGCTTCGCTGACGCTGCTGCCGTGATAGTTGACCATGCCCTGGTTGCCGGACAGGTAGCCGACCATCATCCCCGGTACCAGCCGCATCAGCTCCGGCACGCTGCGCGCGCCGCTGGACTCGATCAGTTGCCGGTCAAGCAGGGTCACGCTGCCGGGAACGGCGGCGGGCGACTGTTTGAGTCGGGTCGCGGTGAGAATCTGCGGCACGCTTTCGCCGTCGGCGAAGAGGTCTTCGGCAACTGCCGGATGGGTCGTGGCCAGCGCCAGCAGCGCGAAGGAGAAGGGGAGCGAAGGGCGTAATGGCACGACGGCGATCATCGGGGGCAGCAAAGCGCGCATGTTAACCGAGCGGCCGGGCTTTGCCAGCGCACCACGGTTGCATTTGGCCATGCCACTGGTCGCTTCAACGGCGCGCCGTATAATGGACGCCGATTGCCATAACCCTGCGGACCTTCCATGACAGCACAGCAACCCATCGCGGTCCTCGGTGGCGGCAGCTTCGGCACCGCCATCGCCAACCTTCTGGCCGAGAACGGCCAGGCGGTCCGCCAATGGATGCGCGACCCCGAGCAGGCCGATGCGATTCGCCAGAACCGCGAAAACCCGCGTTATCTCAAGGGCATCAAGGTGCATCCGGCGGTGGAGCCGGTCACCGATCTGGCTGCCACGCTTGAGGCGAGCCAGTTGCTGTTCGTCGCGCTGCCCTCGAGCGCGCTGCGCAGCGTGCTGTCGCCGGTGGCCGATCGGTTGAGCGGCAAGTACTTGGTCAGCACCACCAAGGGCATCGAGGCGCAGAGCTTTCTGCTGATGAGCCAGATTCTCGAGGAGATCGCCCCGGAGGCTTCCATCGGGGTGATTTCCGGGCCGAATCTGGCCCGCGAAATCGCCGAGCACGCCCTCACCGCGACAGTCGTCGCCAGCGAGAACGCCGACCTCTGCAGCCGCGTTCAGCAGGTCCTGCACGGCCGCACGTTCCGCGTTTACGCCAGCCAGGACCGCTTCGGCGTCGAGCTGGGCGGCGCGCTGAAGAACGTCTACGCGATCATCGCCGGGATGGCCGTGGCGCTGGGAATGGGCGAAAACACCAAGAGCATGCTGATCACCCGTGCGCTGGCCGAGATGACCCGGTTCGCGGTGAAGCTGGGCGCCAATCCGATGACCTTTCTCGGCCTGGCCGGGGTGGGCGACCTGATCGTCACCTGTTCCTCGCCGAAGAGCCGCAATTACCAGGTCGGCTTCGCCCTCGGCGAAGGACTCAGCCTGGAGCAGGCGGTCAATCGCCTCGGCGAAGTGGCGGAGGGCGTCAACACCATCAAGGTGCTGCGTGCCAAGGCCGAGGAACTGCGGGTCTACATGCCACTGGTCGCCGGTCTGCACGCGATCCTCTTCGAGGGCCGTACCCTGGCCCAGGTCATCGAGGCCCTGATGCGGGCGGAGCCGAAGACCGACGTGGACTTCATCTCGATCAGCGATTTCTGAACCCAAGGAGCTGTACATGAACGACGCCAAACCGCGCCGTGAATCCCTTGTGCTGCGGATTCTCTGGATGCTGCTGTTCTTTCTCGTCTGGCAGGTGACCGAGGTCCTGCTGGCGCTGCTGGTGGTGGCGCAGGTGGTGTTCCGTCTGATCAACGGCGCGCCGAGCGGTGCGCTGATGGACTTTGGCGACAGCCTCGCGCAGTACCTGGCGCAGATCGGTCGCTTCGGCGCCTTTCACACCGACAGCAAGCCCTGGCCGTTCGCCGACTGGCCGGTGCCGCGTGCCGCCGACGGAGAAGCCCCCCTGCGTCCGGTCGAGCCGCTGAGCCGCGACGAGGCACAACCGTGAGGTTGTACCTGCTGCGGCACGGCGAAGCCGAGGCACTGCGTACCAACGATGCGCGCCGCGCACTGACCGAACACGGTCGCGACGAAGTCCGCGCCAGCGCGGCGTTGCTTGCCGAAAGACCGTTGCAGGCGATCCTCGCCAGCCCCTACGTGCGCACCCAGCAGACCGCCGAGCTGGTGGCGACCCACCTCGGCTACCGCGGGGTGATCGAGAGCGCCGATTGGCTGACCCCCGACAGCGACCTGCGCGACGCCCTCGCCCGCCTGAACGAGCGCGGCGAAGACGAGCTGCTGCTGGTCACCCATCAGCCCCTGGTTGGCGCGCTGGGCGGGCTGCTGGTCCACGGCCACCGCCAGCAGCCGCTGCCCATGAGCACGGCGAGCCTGGCGGTCCTTGACGGCGACATGGCTCTAGCCGGCGGCATGCAGCTGGTTTCCCTGACCCACCCGCGGGTCTGATTTCAAAAAGACACAATCTCGCGGTTGCAGCCCCTTGTTGCTCATGGAATAGTCAACCAAGCAAGTGCTTGGTTGATCCCCATAATAACAACAATGGAGGCGTCCCTGTGGCTACTGCGCAGCGTTTACCCCTCGCGCTCTTCTATGAGCGCGAACAGCGGCATCCGAACAAGCGTTATCTGGTCCAGCCGTTGCCCGGCGGAGAACTGCAGGTGCTCAGCTGGGGCGAGGTGGGCGAGCAGGCGCGGCGTGCCGCGTGCTGGCTGCGCGGCCTCGAACTGGAGCCGGGCAGCCGTGTCGCGATCATCTCGAAGAACTGCGCGCACTGGATCGTCGCCGACCTGGCGATCTGGATGGCCGGGCATGTCTCCGTCCCGCTGTATCCCAACCTCACGGCCGATTCGGTGCGCCAGGTACTCGAGCATTCCGAGACGCAGGTGGCCTTCATCGGCAAGCTGGACGACTGGGGCGCGATGGCGCCGGGCGTGCCGCCGGGCGTGAAGACGGTCAGCCTGCCGCTGCATCCGGCGGCCGATTTCGACCACACCTGGGACGAGCTGCAGACCTGCTCGCCGATCCACGACAATCCGTTGCCGGCGGCCGATCAGCTCGCCAGCATCATCTACACCTCCGGCACCACCGGCACGCCGAAGGGCGTGATGCAGACCTTTGGCAGCTTCGGCTTCGCCGCCAGCAACGGCAGCCAGCTCACCGAGGTGGGCGAGGACGATCGCGTGCTGTCCTACCTGCCGCTGTGTCATGTCGCCGAGCGCATGTTCGTCGAGATGGCCTCGCTGTATGCCGGGCTCACGGTGTTCTTCGCCGAAAGCCTGGAAACCTTCCTCGATGACATGCGGCGTGCGCGGCCTACGGTGATCTTCGGCGTGCCGCGGATCTGGACCAAGTTCCAGATGGGCGTCTACAGCAAGATGCCCGCGCGCAAGCTGGATCGCCTGCTGGCGCTGCCGCTGGTTGGCCGTGTCGTCGGGCGCAAGGTGCTCGCCGGCTTAGGCCTGGACGCCGTGCGCTTCGCGCTGTCCGGCGCCGCGCCGGTGCCCGAGGCGCTGCTCGACTGGTATCGGCGCCTCGGCCTGGAGGTGCTCGAGGTGTACGGCATGACTGAGAACTGCGGCTACTCGCACCTTGGCCGCCCCGGTTTGCAACGCCCGGGCTGGATCGGCATCGCCAGCCCGGGCGTCGAGGTGCGGATCGACGATTCCGGCGAAGTGCTGATTCGCAGCGACGCGACCATGAGCGGCTACTACAAGGACCCGCAGAAAACCGCCGAGACCCTCACCGAGGACGGCTTCCTGCGTACCGGTGACAAGGGCGAACAGAATGCCGAGGGCTATCTGCGGCTGACCGGGCGGATCAAGGAAATCTTCAAGACCAGCAAGGGCAAGTACGTCGCCCCGGCACCGATCGAGAACCGCCTGGCGGTGCATTCGCGGATCGAGCAGGTCTGCGTGATCGGCGATGGCCTCGCGCAGCCGATGGCGCTGTGCGTGCTCTCCGAGGTCGGTCGCGCGGAAGCGGCTAACGGCACCCGCAATGAACTGGAAAACAGCCTGCGCAACCTGCTCGAAGAGGTCAACGACGGCCTCGACAAGCACGAACGGCTGCAGGGGCTGGTGCTGGTCAAGGACGTCTGGGCAGTGGACAACGGCTTCCTCACGCCGACCCTGAAGATCAAGCGGGCGATGATCGAAGATGCCTACGGAGCGCGCTTCGGCGAATGGGCGGCCCGATCGCAGGCGGTGCTCTGGCACGACTGACCGCCGGTGCCCACCGGCGCCGCGCTGCAATTTTGTCCAAGAGCGTGGCGCCGTCAGCGGGTAAAATGGGCGCATGGAGCAGATCAACCACATCACCAGCGGGCTGTCGGGCGTGCGTCTCATCGATGCCGAGTACCACAGCTTCGCCTTCCCCCGGCATTTCCATCTGGAGTACCACGTCGGCCTGCTGCTGCGCGGCGAGCACCGCTACGTGCACCGCGGAGAAAAGCGCCAGGTCGGCGCCGGCGACATGCTGCTGATGGCTCCAGAATGCATCCACGACGGCGCCAGCCTGACGGGCGAGGGTTATCGCATCCGCGTGATGGCGCTCGACCCGCAATGGCTCGACGACGCCAGTCGCAGCCTCAGTGACGGGCGCCAGGGCGCGCCGCGGCTGACCAGCGCGGTACTGCGCGATCCTCGCCTGCAGGCGTATCTGCAGGAGTTCCACGCGGCCATGCTCGGCGGCTCGCCGCTGTCCCAGGAAAGCACGCTCTGGCAGGCGCTGGCGCATCTGCTGGACATGGGTTCGAGCCTGCGTATCAGCGAGCCCGCCCTGGGTTTCGACCCGACGACCTGGAGGCGCCTGCGCGACTGGCTCGAATCGCGCCTCGAGTCGCCGCCGAACCTGGAAGAGCTGGCGGCATTCTGTGGCGTCAGCCCGTGGCAGGCGTTGCGCCGCTTTAGCAAGCACACCGGCCTGCCGCCGCACCAGTGGCTGATGTCTTTGCGCCTGGAGAGGGCGCTGCCGCTGGTGCTGCGCGGTCTTCCGCTTAGCGACATCGCCCTGCGCCTGGGCTTCTACGACCAGGCGCACTTCTCTCGCTTGTTCCGCCGTACCTACGGGCTGCCGCCGGCGCGCCTGCGCCAGGGCTGACGGCCACGCTCGTTCATTGCGACCTTACCCCCGAATTTTGGAGAAAAGCATGCAGGAGACTTCTGTCTTGCTGTCGTTGATGGCGGTGTTCGCCGTGGCGCTGGTCAGCCCCGGCCCGGACGTGGCGCTGGTGGTGCGTACCGCGATCCATCAGGGCCGTCGCGCCGGTCTGCTCAGCGCGCTGGGCCTGGCGTGCGGCATCCTGTTGCACGGCACCCTGGTGCTCACCGGCGTTTCGCTGCTGTTGAGCCGGTCGCCGTTGCTGTTCACGGCGATCCAGCTGTTAGGCGCCGGTTACCTCGGCTGGCTCGGCGTCGGTGCGTTGCGCGCCTGGTTTCGCCGCGGCGAAGCGTCCGGAGGCAGGCTCGACGGTGAACTCGCGCCGTCGCCGCTTGGCCCCTGGTTGCGCGGGGTAGCGACCAACCTGTTCAATCCCAAGGCCCTGGTGTTCTTCCTCGCGCTGCTGACCAGCCTGATCCCGCCGCACATGTCGCTGCCGGGCAAGTTCGCCGCCGCGGGCATCCTGTTCTTCTTCGGCCTGGCCTGGTTCAGCCTGCTCAGCGTCGCGTTGACCCAGCCGCGCCTGCAGCGGCGCCTGCTGCGTGCCGCGCCTGTCATCGACGGCCTCTGCGGGCTGGTGTTCCTGCTGGTGGCCGGTGCGATCCTGCTGCGGCTGGCGTTGCCGCACTGACGCCTGGCCGTTGCACCGCCATCACTGGCAGTTACGATCGTTGCCGCGCTGGAACGGCTGCGGAAGAATCCGCTGGACGATTCCCCGATAGATTCCCCAGAGAATCCCGAGCCGAGTGCCGCGCATGCCATCGCCGATCTTCTTCGCCCACGCCAACGGCTTTCCGTCCGCCACCTACGGCAAGCTGTTCGCCGCGCTGCAACCCGACTACCCGCTGCACTACCTGGAGCAGCATGCCCACGACCCGCGCTTCCCGGTGGATGACAACTGGGGCGGGCTGGTGGATGAATTGCTGCATCACCTCGAGGCCCTCGAGCAGCCGGTGTGGGGCGTCGGCCACTCGCTCGGCGGAGTGCTGCACTACCACGCGGCGCTACGCCGCCCGCAGCTGTACCGCGGCGTGGTGATGCTCGACTCGCCGGTGCTGACGCTCGCCGACCGGCTGGTCATTCGCGCCGCCAAACGCTTTGGCTTCATCGACCGTATCACCCCGGCCGGGCGCACCCTGGGGCGCCGCGAAGCCTTCGACGACGCCGCCCAGGCGCGCCTGTACTTCGCCGGCAAGAGTCTGTTCCGCCGCTTCGATCCGGAATGCCTGGACGCCTACGTCGAGCACGGCCTCGCACTCAGCGATAAGGGACTGCGCCTGAAATTCGACCCGGCCACCGAGATCAGTATCTACCGCAGCGTGCCGCACCTGAGCCCCGGGCGGCCGCAGCAGTTGCAGGTGCCGCTGGCCGTGGTGCGCGGCCGGCACAGTCGGGTAGTACTGCCGCACCATGCGCGTTCCGTGCAGCGCATCCCGCGCGGCGAGTACCTGACGCTGCCTGGCGGCCACATGTTCCCGCTGGAGCGCCCGGCGCAGACGGCGGACCTGCTCAGGTCGCTGTTCCAGCGCTGGGAACCCCATTCCGATGCCGAAAAGGAGCCCGCATGAGCGCGCCCGTCGAAGAGATCCGCCTTAACCTCCCGCACATCGAGCTGGCCGCCCATCTCTACGGTCCGGAGGACGGGCGGCCGGTGATCGCCCTGCACGGCTGGCTGGACAACGCGGCAAGCTTCGCCCGGCTGGCGCCTAAGCTGACCGGAATGCGCATCGTCGCCCTGGATTTCGCCGGCCATGGCCATTCCGCGCACCGCGCCGTGGGCGCCGGCTATCAACTCTGGGACTACGCGCTGGACGTGTTGCTAGTCGCCGAGCAACTGGGCTGGCCGCGCTTCTCGCTGCTCGGCCACTCGATGGGCGCCATCGTCTCCGTCCTGCTGGCCGGCGCCATGCCACAGCGCATCGAGCGCCTGGCACTGATCGACGGTCTGATTCCCTACCTCGGCGAGGCCGCCGACGCGCCGCGCAAACTGGGCGAGGCGCTGCAGGCGCAGCTCGACCTGCCGAACAAGCGCAAGCCGGTCTACGAAAAGGTCGAGCAGGCGGTGATGGCGCGCATGAAGGGAGTGGGCGCGGTCAGCCGGGACGCCGCCGAGCTGCTCGCGCAGCGCGGGCTGATGCCGGTGCCCGGCGGCTACACCTGGCGTACCGATGCGCGGCTGACGCTGCCCAGCCCGTTGCGTTTCACCCGCGCGCACAGCCAGGCGTTTCTCGCCGCGGTACAGTGCCCGGTCGACCTGGTGCTCGCCGAGAACGGCCTGCTCAAGGGCGAGCTGCCGCTGTTGCAGATGCTCGAAGCGCTGCCGTTCAACGTCACCCGGCTCGCCGGCGGTCATCACCTTCACCTAGACGACGAGGCGGGCGCCGCCTCCGTAGCAGACTGTTTCAATAGGCGCTTCGCTTCGGCTTGACTTGCCGCCGGCAACTGGGAAGGCTGGGCGGCCAGACAAGGGAGAAGATCATGATCGACCTCTACACCGCCGCCACGCCCAATGGCCATAAGGTCTCAATCGCTCTGGAAGAACTCGGCCTGCCGTACGACCTGCACGTGCTGAGCTTCGATCGCAAGGAGCAGAAGACCCCCGAATTCCTGCGCATCAACCCCAATGGGCGGATTCCCGCGATCGTCGACCGCGACAACGACGACTTCGCCGTCTTCGAGTCCGGGGCGATTCTGGTCTACCTCGCCGAGAAGACTGGCCAACTGATGCCCAGCGACGTCAAGGGCCGTTCGCGGGTCTTGCAGTGGCTGATGTTCCAGATGGGCGGCGTCGGTCCGATGCAAGGCCAGGCCAACGTGTTCTTCCGCTACTTTCCGGAAAAACTGCCCGGCGCGATCTCCCGCTACCAGAACGAAACCCGGCGGCTCTACGAGGTCCTCGATGGCCGCCTGGGCGAGGCCGAGTATCTCGCCGGCGACTACAGCGTCGCCGATATCGCCACCTTCCCCTGGGTGAAGATCCACGATTGGTCCGGCGTTTCACTTGACGGGCTGACGCATCTGCAGCGCTGGCTGGACGCCATCGACTCGCGACCCGCGGTGCAGCGCGGCCTCGCCAGGCCGAGCCGGGAAGAGGGCGACGCAAAGATCAAGACGGCCCAGGACATCCTGGTCCGGTGAGCATTCATAGCCTTCGGCCGATGCTGTTCGGCCTCTTCGTCATGGTCGGGCATGCCCAGGCGGCGGACGTCGCCGGCAGTCACGACCTCGAGATACTGCCGCGTCCGACGAATGCCGAGATCGTCGATTTCCGCGAAACCGCCGATCTCGAGCGCATCTTCCCGCAGGGCTCGATCCGCAGGATCAGCGGCGACCTGCGCTTCGAGCAGCAGGTGGCGACCCAGGGACGACAGCTTTCGCTGACCTACGAACTGCCTGCCGAACACACCTCTGAGCAAGCCTTCACTCAGGCCCGCCGCGCCTTGCAGCAGCAGGGCGGGCATCTGCTCTACTGGTGCGAGGAGCGCGATTGCGGCTCCAGCAGCCTGTGGGCCAACGCGGTGTTCGGCAGCTCCAAGCTCTACGGCCCCGACGATCGCCAGGCCTATGCGCTGGTGCGCCTGAGCGTCGGCGAGATAGACGACCGCCTGGTGGCGCTCTATGCGATCACTCGCGGTAACCGGCGCGCCTATCTGCATGTCGAGCAGTTCGACGCCAGCAGGCCGCTGGGCGTGGTTCTGCCGACCCCGGCGACCCTGCTGCGGCAACTGCTGGATAGCGGCGAGCTGGACCTGAGCCTGCTCGACGAAGGCCCGCAGGACGACTGGGTGAAACTGCTGGTGCGCAGCCTCAACCAGAACAGCGGCGTACGCGTGACGCTGTCCGGTGTGCAGGCCGAGCAATGGCGCGATGCGCTGGTGCAGGGCGGCGTACGCGCGCCGCGCATCGAGGTGGACGGCGCGACCCGCGAGGGGCTGCATCTGGACCTGTTGCGCTAGGCGGCATGCCGCCAAGCCGCCGAAGTGTCACACTCGGCGGCCTGATCCTCCCCCAATCGTGTTTTCGGAGCGTTTTTCGATGCCCAACAACGACCGCCTGCTGGTGCAGATTCTGCTCCTCGGGCTGCTCGGCGCGTGCCTGTGGGTGCTGGCGCCGTTCGTTTCCGCGCTGTTCTGGGCCGCCGTGCTGGCCTTCGCCAGCTGGCCGCTGATGCGCCTGCTGACGCGGGCGTTGAAAGGGCGAGAGAATCTCGCGGCGGCGATCCTCACGGCAGGCTGGATGATTCTGGTGGCGGTGCCGCTGGTGCTGCTCGGCTTCAACGTCGCCGACCACATCCGCGACGGCATGCAACTGATCAAGGAAGTCCAGGTCGACGGCCTGCCGCCTCCGCCGGACTGGCTGGACAACGTGCCGCTGGTGGGCGATCGGCTGGTGCAATGGTGGAATCGGGTCGACGAGCAGGGCACCGCCTATTTCGTCACCCTGCGTCCCTACGTCGGCGAGGTCGGCAACTGGCTGCTGGCACGCAGCGCGCGGGTGGGCGGCGGCATGCTGGAACTCGCCCTGAGCCTGGTGCTGGTGTTCTTCTTCTACCGCGACGGCCCGCGCATGGCCGATTTCGTCATGCGCCTGCTGGAGCGGCTGATCGGCGAGCGCGCCGATCACTACCAGCGGCTGGTGGCGGGCACCATCCAGCGCGTGGTCAACGGTGTGATCGGCACCGCCGCGGCCCAGGCGCTGCTGGCGATGATCGGTTTCGCCATCGCCGGGATTCCGGGCGCGCTGGTGCTCGGCCTGCTGACTTTCGTGCTCAGCCTGATACCGGTTGGGCCGCCGCTGGTGTGGATTCCGGCGACGGCCTGGCTGCTCTGGCACGGCAGCTACGGGATGGGCATCTTCCTTGGTGTGTGGGGCGTGTTCGTCATCAGCGGGGTGGACAACGTGCTCAAGCCCTACCTGATAAGCCGGGGCGGCAACCTTCCGCTGGTGGTGGTGCTGCTCGGCGTGTTCGGCGGCATCCTGGCGTTCGGCTTCATGGGCCTGTTCCTCGGCCCGACGCTTCTGGCAGTAGCCTTCAGCCTGATTTCCGACTGGATCGCGCCGCGGGCGCACCAGGTTCTGCCCGCTGGCGACAAGAAGGATGCGCCGCCGCTCTGAGCGTCGGCGCGCTGAAGGCACGTTCAATCCCGGGGCGTGGAACGGCACTCGTTAGCGGCGTGGCAGGCGCAGCACGGTGGTCAGCCCGCCGCCGCGACTCTCTTCCAGCAGCAGCTCGCCGCCCAGGCGCAGCGCCGCCTCACGGGCAATCGACAATCCCAATCCGACGCCACCCGAGTTGCGGTTGCGCGAGCTTTCCAGGCGGAAGAACGGCTCGAAGACGGCTTCGCGCTGTTCGGCCGGAATGCCCGGGCCATTGTCGATGACCCGCACTTCGACCCGCCCCTCGCTGTCGTGCAGCTCGATGCGCGCGTGGCCGGCGTAGCGCAGGGCGTTGTCCAGCAGGTTGTTCAGGCACGAACGCAAGGCCTGCGGCTGGGTGTGCAGCGGCCGGCACGCGCCGATGACGCTGACTGCGGCGCCGTTGTCCTGGGCGTTCTCCACCAGTGATTCGACCAGCGACTGCAGGTCGAACAGGTGCCGCGTCTCGCTGGCGCGTTGCTCGCGCAGGTAGGCGAGGGTGGCGTCGAGCATCGCGGTCATTTCGCCCAGGTCCTGGCTCATGCGGGTGCGCAGGTGGCCGTCATCCAGTTCTTCGACGCGTAGCTTGATCCGCGCCAGGGGCGTGCGCAGGTCATGGGAGACGGCGGTGAGGATGCGGCTGCGCTGGGCGATCTGTTCGCGGATACGCGCCTGCATGCGATTGAACGAGCGGGCGGCCTTGCGCACCTCCTGCGGGCCGCTCTCGGCCAGCGGTGCGCTGTCGATGTTCTCGCTCAGGCGTTCGGCGGCGGCGCTCAACTGGCGGATCGGCCGGGTCAGCAGGCGCGCGCCGAACCAGGCGGCGGCCAGCAACAGGAGGAGTTGCAGCAGCAGCGGCACCAGCGGCCCGCCCAGTGGTGAGGGTTGGCGCAGTTCGGACTCTTCGAGAATCACCAGTGAATTCGGGTGTTTGGGTGGCGGCGGTGGCGGGGGGCCATAAGCGCGGAACCAGAGAAAACCAATCAGATGGCCCAGCACGATGGCGGCGACGAAGATGCCGAACAGCCGGGCGAACAGCGTATCGCCGCGGCGCATCAGTCGATGTCCCGCACGTCGAACAGATAGCCTTCGCCGCGCACGGTCTTGATCAGCCGGGGCGCCTTCGGATCATCGCGCAGCTTCTGCCGCAGCCGCGAGACCAGCAGGTCGATGCTGCGGTCGAACGCCTCGATGCTGCGCCCGCGCGCGGCGTCGAGCAGGTGTTCACGGCTGAGCACGCGTCGCGGGCGCTCGAGGAACACCCAGAGCAAGCGGAATTCGGCGTTGGACAGCGGCACCAGCATGCCGTCCGCGGATTCGACTTGGCGCAGCACGCTGTCCAGTCGCCAGCCATCGAAGCGGACACTCTTGCGCTGGTCACTGCGTGGCGCGTCACGGCCATCGCGCACCCGGCGCAATACGCACTGGATGCGCGCGACCAGTTCACGCGGCTCGAAGGGCTTGGCGATGTAGTCGTCGGCGCCCAGTTCGAGGCCGATGATGCGGTCGGTGGGTTCGCAACGCGCGGTGAGCATCAGGATCGGAATGTCGGAGCTGGCGCGCAGGCTGCGGCACAGCGAAAGACCGTCTTCGCCGGGCAGCATCAGGTCCAGCACCAGGGCGTCGAAATGCTCGCGATCCAGCGCTGCGCGCATCGCCACGCCGTCGGCGACGCCTTCGGCCTGGATGCCGAAGCGCTCCAGGTAACCGCAGAGCAGTTCGCGGATGTCGGCATCGTCATCGACGATCAGGACGCGGGTGGCTTTGAAGGCGCTGCTGGCTGTTTCCACGAGGCTCGGCTCCCGAGGCGATCACAAAAAAGGTCGCGATGCTCGCACGCATTCATATCGGCCCGTTTTCCGCCAGGTAACGAGATCGTTACATGGCGGGTCAGTGCATCGCCTCGTAACTGTCCAGCGTGTCGCTGGCGATCTGCCGGCCGAGCTGGATCAGCTCCGGCGCCTTGTAGAACTCGAAGAAGCGGCAGACGCGCTTGGGCACGTTGATCAGCACATCCGGTGGATAGCCGGCGATCTTGTACTGCGCCAGCGAGGTCTGCATCACCTCGAAGCTCTGGTTGACCAGGTCCAGCAACGACGCTGGGCCGACGTTCTCCAGCACCCGCGATCCGCTGGCCGATTTCGGCGAGCTGCTGCCCTGCGGCGCGGCGGAGGGTTGCTGGGCGTCGGGCGCGGCATCCAGCCAGGGGTCGACGGTCTCGCCGCCTTCCGCGGCGATCATCAGCAGCGGCTCGCCGCTTTCTTCACGGCGACGGAAGGGCAACCGCGTGCTCAGCGCCGCGACCAGCGCATCGAAGCGCGATTTCAGCAGCGCCGGGCGCTCGATCACCGGCAAGCGGTAATGCTGCTGGCTGGACGAGTTGAGATTGACCGCGACGATCAGGTCACAGTGGCTGGACACCACCGGCACGATCGGCAGCGGGTTCAGCAGGCCGCCGTCGACCAGCATGCGGTTGCCCTGGACCACCGGGGTGAACAGGCTCGGTATCGCCGCCGAGGCACGCATCGCCTGGTGCAGGCTGCCTTCCTGGAACCAGATTTCCTGCTGGTGGGTGAGGTCGGTGGCGACTGCGGTATAGGGGATCGGCAGGTCCTGGATATCGATCTCGCCGACGATCTCGCGGATTCGGCCGAAGACCTTCTCGCCGCGGATCGCCCCCAGCGAGAAGCTGACGTCGACCAGGCGCAGCACGTCGAGGTAGTCCAGGCTCTCGATCCACTCGCGGTACTCGCGCAGCTTCCCGGCGGCATAGGCGCCGCCGACCACCGCGCCCATCGAACAGCCGGCGATGCAGCCGATCTCGTAGCCGCGCGCCTCGAGCTCCTCGATGACGCCGATGTGCGCGTAGCCACGCGCGCCTCCCGAACCCAGAACCAGGGCCACTCGCTTGCTCATCCACACCTCCCCGGAAACCGATCGTGCGACGATACGCGTCCGCTTTGCCGACGCCAAGAAGCCGCGCCAGGCCGGCACTTTTTGAGTGGCAGACCGGTCTCAGCGAAGGCAAGCTGTACACCTTCCGAAGGAGAAACACATGAAAGCCTGGATACTGATTCCCCTGATGGCGCTCACGCTGGCCGGTTGTGCAGGCAAGACCTCATACCGCACCAGCTGCGCCAATGGTCTGGATGCCGCCTGGAAAGAGCAGAGCCTGGCCGAAGCCGAAGGCTTCGCCGGTACGGTCAGCTATTCCAAGGCGGTGACCCTGCTCACCGCCGCCAAGACCCAGCAGCAGTTCGAAGCCTATTCGGGCTGCGTGAAGAAGGTCGAGAAAGCGCGCTTCTACCTGCGCGAATCCCGCGCCGGCCGCTGACCCGCACGCCGGCGCCACGCCCGTGGCGCCGGTGGCGATCCTCCTACCAAGTGGTTCCCCGATGCAGATCGATTTCTCCGCCCAG